>JAGWVE010000039.1 GCA_018971025.1 Bacteroidota bacterium
CTGGCTTTTCGATGGTAAAGTAATGATCTGCGTTTTGCATGGATAAATATATTTGAAGGGCTGGCGCAAAAATAACCTAAATGATACTAACATTGCAGCATGACTTTTGAAGTAACCGAACATTCGCTCAAAACAGCATTAGAAGGCATCTATGACAATAGAGAAGCTGCTGCTATTGCTGCCATGGTGATGGAATTTGTTACGGGTAAGTCTTCGATGGACAGATGGCTTAACAAACATGAATTACTTTCTGATGCGCATTTGGAACGCCTTGCAAATTATACCAACGAGCTAGTAACGGGCAAGCCCGTACAATATGTTATTGGTGAAGCATGGTTTGGGGGGCTTTGTTTAGCAGTAACACCAGACACACTCATTCCCAGACCCGAAACAGAAGAGCTTGTAAACTGGTGTGCTAATTGGGCTTCAACGCATTTAAAAGACAAAGCAACTATTTCTATTTTAGAAGTAGGAACAGGCACAGGTTGCATTTCAATTGCACTGCAACAAAAATTACCATTAGCAAAAATTACAGCTTTAGATATTAGTGATGCAGCCATCAAAGTGGCCACTAACAATGCTACAAAATACAAAGCGCCAATCAGTTTTAAAACACTTAATTTTTTAGACGAAACATGCTGGCCAGCATTAGGCACTTTTGATATTATTATTTCCAACCCTCCGTACATAGCAGAAATAGAAAAAGAAACGATGGCAAAGCATGTGCTAGACTTTGAACCGCACACTGCTCTATTTGTTGAAAGTAACAACCCGCTTATTTTTTACAAAGCCCTCGCAAATTTTGGCAACAAGCATTTAAATAATGGCGGCGCTCTTTTTGTGGAAATCAATCAAGCACTTGGTTTGCAAACACAGGATGTTTTTGTACAAAACAATTACACCACAATGCTCAAAAAAGATTTGTTTGAAAATGACCGAATGATTTTGGCAACAAAAACAAAATAATGACTAATGGCTATTGTCTACAGCCATTACAGGCGTTGCGCCTAACTTTTTAATTACTTGCATCACTTTAATAGCAGTGCCTAAATGCGAAGTGCTATCGCCATTAATTACCACCGAAGGTTTTTCTGTTTCTTTTGCTAAAAACAAAGAAAGTTCCGACTCTAATGAATCGATTAAAATGGCTTTTGATCCAATATAAATTTGTTGGTCTTTGTCTACGGTAATAACCACTGTTTGCTTGGCTTTGGTGTCGCTGGCTGCTTTAGGATTAGACACTTTAATCACATTTGGATTGGCAAGTGTAGATACAATTAGAAAAAACAACAATAGTATAAATAGAATATCATTTAAGGCACCAGTGTGCACTTCGGGATGAGTTCTTAATCGCTTTCTGATATTCATTGCTAAAAATTAACGAGTAGGTTCTTGTAAAATATCAATGAATTCTGAACTAGCCACTTCCATTTTATTAGCCGTTTTGTCTATTTGGGTACTTAAAAAATTATACCCTACATAAGCAATGAGTCCAATAATTAAACCGGTTGCAGACGTAATCATTTTGGTATAAATACCACCAGCAATGGTGTTTAAAGTATACTCTCCAGTAGACGCAATGCCATAAAACAATTGCACCATACCAATAATGGTTCCTAAAAATCCAAACATCGGCGCAATGCCCGAAATGAGTGATAAAATAGAAAGATTTTTTTCCATGGTATACATTTCTAGGCGACCCACATTTTCCATACTTTTTTCGATGGCATCAAGTGGTTTACCAATGCGCTGAATACCTTTATCAATCATGCGTGCTACAGGACTGTCTGTATTTTTTGCCAAATTACGTGCGGCTTGCACGTTGCCCGTAATAATATTATCTCTGATAATATTCATGAAATTAGGCTCTATTTTAGAGGCTTTATTGATTGCCAACAAACGTTCAACAAAAACAAAAATAGCAGCTACTAGTAAAAAGTAAAGTGGATACATAATCCAACCACCCTTTTCTAATAAGCTAAGCATTGAAATTTTTTCTGGGGTGCTTGCAGTAACTGCACCGAGTGCTTTTTGAATGGTGTCTGTTTGTAATAAATAAAACATACAATGGGTTTGATTACCTTAAAATTAGTGGGTTCTACAAAAGAAGCAAGCCCCTGTGAATAAAAATGCTAAAGGCTCGTTATTTAAGAAAGCTTTTACACATATTCACCCTTAATGCAGGGTTATTTGGGTTAAAACCGGAAAATGATCCGATGGAAACTTACCATTATAGGAATCTGTTAACACACCCCACTTACTTACACTAAACTGTGGCGTTGTAAAAATATGATCGATGACCTGGTCTGGATTTAAATTGGGTCCAAACCCTTGAAAGGTACCATTGGGTTTATATGGATTTGCTACTCTACTGTAGGTGTCTAGTAAAACACCTGAATTTGCAATGAGCTGATACCATGCTGAATTGTGATCACCATTAAAATCACCCGTTAAAACAACAGGTGTTGTACCCGCAATGGTTTTAATTTTTTCAAGAATGAGTTTAGAACTTTCTTTGCGCGCTATCATTCCTTGATGATCATAATGTACATTAAAACAATAAAATTGTTTGCTCGTTGTGTTGTGTTTGAGTAGTACCCAAGAACATATCCTATTAATG
This sequence comes from Bacteroidota bacterium, assembly GCA_018971025.1. Classification (GTDB taxonomy): domain Bacteria; phylum Bacteroidota; class Bacteroidia; order Chitinophagales; family Chitinophagaceae; genus Sediminibacterium. Next base: position 2,621 of record JAGWVE010000039.1, read on the forward strand.
CGCGCATCCCAACCAAATCCAGGTTTTGAAGGCGTTTCAGATAACCAAAAATCGCCTTTGTTAACAATTGTAAATGCATCTTTTTTTACAAAAATGGCCGAGTGCTCTCCTTTTAAAGCGCCATCATCTCTGCCAATTCCGTAATAGGTATATCCAGGAAGAAGTGTTTGCAATCCATCTAATTGATGCTGCAAACCTTCTTGCGTGCCAAGTATATCAAAGTCATGAAACGCAATCAGAGAAGCCACTCTAGGCAGCCTATCGATCCATAAATTACCTGAATCGCGTGGATTGTCATAACGCAAATTAAAAGAACCCACTGTAAATGTTTGCGCAAAAGAGGTAGTTACAAAAAGTAAACCTACCACATAAACTGCAATTGATTTTATTTTCATTTAAGCAATTTAGTATTTTCAGATGGCTTTATTTCTTTTTGATTTGTTTTTCGGCCTGCCTCTTTTAATGCTTTATCAAGTATCATTTCAATTTGTCCATTAACGCTTCTAAATTCATCATCGGCCCACTTAGACAGCTTTTTAAAAGTGTCTTCGCTGATGCGCAAAACAAAAGTCTTTTTATTTAATGCCATAAAAAGGTTTTAAAAGTATTAATAAAGACTACCCGTGTTTAACACCGGAGAAGCTGCTTTTTCACCACATAATACCACCATTAAATTACTTACCATTGCTGCTTTTTTATCATCATCTAAAACCACAATATCTTTTTCTGATAACATGGCAAGGGCCATTTCAACCATACCTACAGCGCCTTCTACAATTTTTGTACGAGCCGCTACAATGGCGGTTGCCTGCTGGCGCTGTAACATTGCACCCGCAATTTCTGCAGCGTAAGCTAAATGACTAATGCGCGCTTCTGTAACAAGTACCCCTGCTTTATTTAAACGTTGGTTTAATTCTTGCTCTAACATTTCAATTACTTGATCCCCACCATCGCGCAAAGTAATATGCGCTTTTTCGTCTTCAATATTATCGTACGGACAAGTGGTTGCTAAATGACGCACAGCGGCTTCGCTTTGGTTGCGTATATAATCGTTAAAATTTGTAACATCAAACACTGCCCTGTAGGTGTCTTGTACTTGGTATAAAATAACCGCAGCAATTTCGATGGGATTACCTAGTTTATCATTCACTTTTAACTTGGTGCTTTCGATACTTTGCATTCGAAGTGACACTTTTAATTTAGTGTAAAATGGATTTACAAACTGAAGTCCATTTTCTCTAACCGTTCCCACATACTTACCAAAAAAGGTAAGCACAATACTATAGTTAGGATCAATAATCATCAGTCCTTTCACCAAAAAAACACAAAGGGCCAATAGAAGTATACCAAAAAAAACTTGCCCACCTGCATTTTGCTGACCACCGCCAACAATTAAGGTTAAGCCTAATAAAAAAGAAAAGAGTGCAATTAAAGCTGCGCGGTACCCAGAAAGGGGTTTGATTAATTTTTCCATAATGATATTATTTTGATATCATAAAGATATAATAATAATTCAAACGGACAAATAAAAAAAGAGCCTTGGTATAACCAAAGCTCTTTGAACATACTATACGTGGAGAATAGCGGGGTCGAACCGCTGACCTCTTGCATGCCATGCAAGCGCTCTACCAACTGAGCTAATTCCCCTAAGCTATTGTGGAACTAGCCTTCCCAAATTTCTGCTTTTCCATCTAGCCACTGCTTAACCGAATCTGTAGTTACAGATTTTGGTCTTTCCAGCGGGAAACCTAATGCGCGGTCCCAACATAAACTAGATAGTACACCAAGTGCTCTGCTCACGGCAAAAAGCACGGTATAAAATTCATATTCTACTAAGCCGTAGTGAACCAGTAGTGCACCAGAATGTGCATCTACGTTTGGCCAAGGATTTTTTACTTTACCGAGTGATTGTAAAATGGGTGGAACGGTTTCATAAATATTCCAAACCGTGTTTACCAATTTATCATCTGGCATATGTTTTTTACCAAATTCCATTTGCGCTGTAAAGCGTGGATCTGTTTTACGAAGTACCGCATGACCATAACCAGGAACTACTTTACCTGAACTTAACGTTGTTTGTACATAATTTGCAATTTGCTCCGACGTTGGCGCATCGGTACCGAGAGATTCTTGCATTTCAAAAATCCACTTGATCACTTCTTGATTGGCTAAACCATGTAATGGACCAGCTAAACCATTCATACCAGCAGCATAACTTAAATAAGGATCGCTGAGTGCAGAACCTACTAAATGTGTAGTGTGTGCAGATACGTTACCACCTTCATGATCGGCATGGATGGTCATGTATAAACGCATGAGTTCTTTAAAGCTTTCATCGTTGTAACCCATCATGTGCGCAAGGTTACCAGCCCAGTCTAGTAGGCCGTTTGGATGAATATGTTCGTTGTTTTTATACTTACGACGATAGATGTATGCAGCAATGCGCGGAAGACGTGCAATTAAATCCATGGTGTCTTCAAATACTGGATTCCAATAATCTTTTTTATTGATGCCAGTTGCATACGCTTTTGCAAAATTACTTTCGGTTTGAAGTGCCATCACACCCGTAACAAACATGGTCATTGGGTGCGTGGTAATAGGAAGTGCATCGATGGTTGCAAAAACATGGTTTGGAACATGACTTCTGCGCTGCCAAATATTGGTAATGGTTTCAACGTCTTCTTGATTGGGAAGTTCGCCGAGTAACATTAAATGAAAAAGACCTTCTGGTAATGGTTCGCCACCACCTGGTGCTTTTGGTAAACTTACTTGCAATTCAGGAATAGAGTAGCCTCTAAATCTGATGCCTTCTTGAGCATCTAATAAAGAAGTTTCGGTAACAAGTCCGGTAATGCCGCGCATACCTTGGTATACTTGTGAGAGTGTTACTTCGCCTACTTTTTTTGACCCGTGGGTTTTAATAATTTCTTTGATTTCAAGTCCAGCAGCTTCTGCCTTCGCCTTAAATTTCTCTTTCAATAATTCCATTGCTACATCATTTATAAAAATCGTGCGTAAAGGTAAGCACAACTTGCCTTGTATAACAAAAGAAAATCAAAGAAGTTTAGGCCTTGGAGCCATTCCTATTTAGGGGCCTTCTTATAGAGGTATAAAATCACAAAAAGGAAGATAAAATTGGGTATCCAGGCCGCCATTAGGGGCGGTAAATTGCCTTTTGTAGCAAAAATGGTTGAAAAACGGTCTGTAATGATAAATAATGCGGCAATAATAAAGCCCACTGCAAGGTGCATACCACTCCCCCCGCGCACTTTTCGCCCCCCTACGATGGCCCCAATAATGGTTAAAAGTAGGACAGTTACACAGGTAGCGTCTCGGCGGTAGCGCTCCACTTTAAGGGCATTAAGCCCCTCCGATCCCCTCAATTTTTCAAGCTCAATAAAGCGGTTTAACTCGGAAGTCGTTAATTTATCTTTGGTGTATTTATCTCTACTTAAATCGAGCGGACCAAAATTAAACGCCATGAGCTGCTGGGTGGTATAGCCTACTTTTTCTTGGAGTGGCAGTACGGCGCGGTCAATAATAAATTCTAGTTTCCATTTTTTAGAAGCCGTATCCCAAGTAATTTGATCGGCTCTAATATTACGCACCAGTTTATTGTTTTTTAACGTGTATGCAAAAAACGGACCGCCTCTTTTGGTAGCGGTATCATACGAATAAATACCGGCGTAGGTAAATGAATCGATACGTAAATAAATGTTGGAATTGGTTCCAACAAGTGCATTGTAAGAACTGTTTTTATCGATGTACGTCGCTTCAAAACTTCCTCTAATTTGATTGGCTTTAGGAACTACAAATTGGTTAGCAAACCACAACACCATGGCAAGTAGGATACCACCAATAAAGTATGGGCGAAGCCATCTATTATAAGAAGTACCACTGGCCAAAATAGCAATGATTTCAGAGTTTCCAGCCATTTTAGACGTAAAAAATATCACTGCTAAAAAAACAAAAAGCGGAAGTAGCAGCGCAATAATATGTGGAATAAATCCGTAGTAATAATTGGTAATAATATCTTTTGCACCCAAACCAGAACGCACAAAATCATCGGTCTTTTCACTTACATCTACTACAATAGCAATCACTGCAAATAAAAAAATTGCAAAGAAAAAAGTGGACAGAAATTTTTTAAGTATGTACCAGTCAAGTATTTTCATGTACCTACAAATAAATTATAAACGCTGTTTTAAAATGGGCAGCATTTGTGCTTTCCAAGTAGCAAAATTGTTTTCCAAAATTTGCTTTCTCGCCTCACCTACTAGCCACAAGTAAAATGCCAAGTTATGAATACTAGCAATTTGAAGTCCTAATATTTCATCTGCCACAAACAAATGACGTAAATAAGCTTTCGAATAATAGTTGCTTGAATGGCATGGAATGCCCGTATCTATTGGAGAAAAGTCGGAAGCCCACTTCTTATTTTTGATATTGATCACCCCTTCTGTGGTAAACAACATTCCGTTTCGACCATTACGGGTAGGCATCACACAATCAAACATGTCAACCCCTCTATCGATACATTCTAACAGGTTCCACGGCGTTCCAACACCCATTAAATAACGGGGTTTATTGATAGGTAAATTTTCTGTACAAAGAGATGTAAACTCGTACATCATTTCTTCGGGCTCTCCAACACTGAGTCCGCCAATGGCGTTACCCGCACAATTCGTAGAAGCAATAAATTCGGAAGAGGCAACGCGCAAATCTTTAAAGGTACTACCCTGAATAATTGGAAATAAATTTTGCGTATAGCCATATTTATCAGGCGTTTGGGCAAGTCTTTGGATACAACGCTCTAACCAGCGGTGCGTAAGTTCCATACTTTTTTTAGCATAAGAATACTCACTTGGATAAGGCGGACATTCGTCAAAAGCCATGATAATATCGGCACCAATACTGCGCTGAATATCCATCACAGATTCTGGTGTAAATAAATGTCTACTACCATCAATATGGGATTGAAATAAAACGCCTTCTTCGGTAATTTTTCGGTTGGCTGCCAAAGAAAAAACTTGATACCCACCACTATCCGTTAAAATGGGTTTATGCCAACCATTAAACTTATGAAGTCCACCCGCCGCTTCTAGCACTTCGGTACCTGGACGCAAATACAAATGATAGGTATTGCCTAAAATAATTTGGGCTTGCACTTCTAGTGACAGCTGCTGCTGTGTAACCGCTTTAACCGTACCCACGGTACCCACTGGCATAAATATGGGGGTCAAGATTTTTCCATGATCGGTTTGCATCACACCCGCTCTTGCGCCTGTGCCAGTAGCGGTATTTTGAAGTTGAAAGGTTAGTGCAGCCATGTCCACAAAAGTAGCACAAAACCACTATTTTTGCGCTCATGAACGTAGCTCCCATCATTTGGACCCTTATTTTCTATATTTTTTGTTCGGTAGTAGCCATTCAACTCTTTTATTACCTCTATTTCTTTATTCGTTTAGCTTTTTATAAAGAAACGATTCCTTCGGAGCAGATGGAACACGCCGTTTCGGTAGTGATATGTGCAAGAGATGAAGCGCACAATTTGGTACAAACATTACCTGCTGTTTTAGTACAGGATTATAAAAGCAGTTTTGAAGTAGTGCTCGTAAATGACAATTCTACAGACGATACCAAGTATTTAATTGATGAATTTAAAAAGGCGTTTAAAAATATCAACCACGTTTTATTAACCCAAGAAGCTAAAATGATAGCAGGAAAAAAGTTTCCATTATCGATGGGTATTAAAAGTGCGAAATATGAAATTGTGTTACTTACAGATGCAGACTGTGTGCCTGCCACAGAGCACTGGATTAAAAAAATGCAAGCGGCTTACACAGACAATATAGAAATTGTTTTAGGCTATGGTGCCTACCGCAAAAAGCCGGGCTTTTTAAATAAATTGATTCGTTTTGAAACATTCCATACCGCATTACAATATTTAACCTATGCTCTAAGCGGCAACCCCTATATGGGTGTTGGCCGAAACCTAAGTTATAAAAAACAAGTTTTTTTACGCAACAAAGGCTTCTCTTCTATCAATCAAGTACCAAGCGGCGATGATGATTTATTTATCAATCAGGTAGCAACAGCGCGCAATACGGCTATATGCATTGACCCCGATACCCATACTTTAAGTGAACCAAAATCTACGTGGAATGAGTGGATGGCGCAAAAGTATAGACACTATACTACCAGCCGTTATTACAAACCGGGTCACAAAATGTTATTAGGACTTTATAGTACTTCCCAATTTTTATTATATCCGCTTCTGGTAGTTTCGATCATTTTTTACAGTTGGTGGATGAGCCTTGCGGTATTTGGTATTCGTTTTTTAGTTCAAGCCTATGTGTTTTTTAAAGGCATGAAAAAATTAAATGAATTAGACCTATGGCCGCTCTTTATTGTGTTTGATATTTTTATGTTTTTTTATTACTTATTTACCCTACCTGCCATATGGAAAGCACCCCGGAAAAATTGGGATTAATTGAAAAGTACTTTAGTGACTTTACGCCCAAGCAAACAGCTCAATTTGCCGGGTTAGAGGAACTTTATAAAGACTGGAACAGCAAGATCAATGTGGTATCCCGCAAAGACATAGAAAGTATTTATTTACATCATGTACTGCACTCTTTAAGCATTGCTGCGATGGCCAATTTTGAACCTGGCACCGAAGTGATTGATATTGGCTGTGGTGGTGGGTTTCCGGGCATTCCGCTAGCTATATTTTTTCCTGAAGTAAAGTTTCATTTGGTAGATAGTATTGCTAAAAAATTAAAAGTAGTAGAAGCCGTAGCAGAAGGCGTTGGTCTTACCAATGTAACTACACAACACTGCCGTGCCGAAGAAATCAAAAATAGAAAATTTGACTTTGCCGTTTCAAGAGCAGTAGCGCCACTAAAAGATTTATGGCAGTGGGCTGGACCCTTATTAAAAAAGGGACACAAACAAGAAATACCAAACGGACTTATTTGTTTAAAAGGTGGCGACTTAGCACAAGAAATTTTTGAAAGCTTGTTAAGACCCAAAATGATTCCGGTGTACCGCTTGTTTGCAGAACCTTATTTCCAAGAAAAATTTATTTTACACGTTACCAAGTAAGCTTACTTTTTTTCAATCAGCCTTTCAAATACATGAAATACGGCTGGACAAAAAGTAACATTTTTTAAGGTGATCGCAGGGCGTTTAAAAAAAACGTCTTCATCGGTGTAGGGGAAACGTTCACAATCGGAAGGACGCTTATCGTAAATACTACAAAAATTATCGGACCCTAAAAATGGACATGGCTTTGTATTGGCCACATAATCGCCATCGTTATCCATCACTAAATACTTATCAATAAACTCCGTTTCGCGCATACCCACATGCTTGCTAATGCGTTTGATATCGGGTCCTTTAAAACGGGGCGAATAGTTTTTACAGCAGGCCGCACAGTCTAGACAGTCAATTTTTTCAAAAGCTTCATCATGAAGGTCTGGGAGGACCTTTAAAAGGCTCTTTTTATCCGGCTTTTGGAGGAATTGTTTGTACTTTTTCTCGTGGTCGGCAGCTGTTTTTTCCCAGTTTTCAAGTGAAATCTCATTCATACTACAAGATTAGCATGATTTGTGCAGAATTTCATCCACAGTTTATCAACGGGTTCCACAAAAGCACAAATTTGAGGCCCTCTGCCCGTACCTTTGCGCCCATTAAGGATGATTCCATCCAACATTCTATACTTAAGATTATGGCAAACTTATTTGAACAACAAGCACAGGAATTTTCGGGTCGTCATATTGGCCCAAATGCAGCAGACACCAAAACCATGTTAGACGTGATTGGTGCCGGTACCTTAGACCAGCTCATTGATAAAACAATTCCTGCAGCCATTAAAATCAATCAATTGTTGGATATCCCAGCTCCTATTTCGGAGTTTGAATATTTAACCAGTTTACAAACTGTTGCCGCAAAAAATAAAATTTATAAAAATTATATTGGTCAGGGTTATTATGGCACAATTACCCCAAGTGTTATTTTAAGAAATATTTTTGAAAATCCAGGATGGTATACACAGTACACGCCTTACCAAGCAGAAATTGCGCAAGGCCGTTTAGAAAGTTTATTGAATTTTCAAACGATGGTTACCGACTTAACGGGTTTACCAATTGCCAACGCATCATTGCTTGATGAAGCAACTGCAGCTGCAGAAGCGATGGCACTTGCTTTTCATCACATCAATAAATCAGACGTACCAAGCAAACCAAAATTGTTTGTCGATAAAAATATTTTCAAACAAACAAGAGATGTACTTGTTACTCGCGCCGAGCCTATTGGTGTAGAAATTGTAGTAGGTGATTTTTTAACGGCTACTATTGACGAAACATATTTTGGCGCGATGCTACAATACCCAAACAGCAATGGTGCCATCGAAGATCAACGTGCCTTTATTGATAAAGTACACAGTGTGGATGGTTTAGTAATTGTTGCCACTGATTTATTAGCACTTACACTTTTAACTCCTCCAGGCGAGCTTGGTGCAGACATTGCACTTGGTAGTGCTCAACGCTTTGGCGTTCCGATGGGATTTGGTGGACCACATGCTGCATTTTTTGCCACCAAAGATGATTTTAAAAGAGGTATGCCAGGCCGTTTAATTGGCGTAAGTATTGATGCGCAGGGTAACCGTGCATTACGTATGGCATTACAAACAAGAGAACAGCATATTAAAAGAGAAAAAGCAACTTCAAATATTTGTACCGCACAAGCATTACTAGCCAACATGGCTGCTATGTATGCAGTGTACCATGGACCTAAAGGTTTAAAAAATATTGCATCACGCGTACACCAATTAGCAGCTGCTGTTGCAAATGGATTAAGCGCGATGGGGCTTTCTCAACAAAATAAATTTTTCTTTGACACTTTAACCATTAGTGGTGTTGATGCCAATGCTTTAAAAATGAATGCCGAAAAAGCAGGTATCAATTTCTTTTATGCTGCCGACGAAAAAGTGATTATTAGCATTGATGAAACAACAAGCATTGCAGATGCGAATGCGATACTTGCTGTGTTTGCAACTACGACAGGAAAAGCGGCTACTACCTTAACAGCTGCTGCAATTGAAAGCGCTGCAAGTCATATCCCACAAGGATTACAAAGAAGCAGCAATTATTTAACACACCCTGTATTTAATACGCACCACTCAGAAAGTCAGATGATGCGTTATATTAAATCATTAGAAAATAAAGACTTGTCTTTAAATACATCCATGATTTCACTGGGTAGCTGTACCATGAAATTAAATGCGGCCACCGAAATGATACCCGTAAGCTGGCCGGCGTTTGGTGGACTACATCCATTTGTACCAACCAATCAAACAGAAGGCTACCAAGAAATTTTAAAAGAGTTATCACATTACTTATGTCAAGCAACCGGATTTACCGCTTGTAGCTTGCAACCCAATAGTGGTGCGCAAGGCGAATACGCTGGTTTATTAACGATTCGCGCTTATCACAAAGCACACAAAAATGAGCACCGTAATATTGTACTCATTCCTATTAGTGCCCACGGTACCAACCCTGCAAGTGCTGTAATGGCGGGCTTTAAAGTAGTGGTGGTAAAATGTGATGAGGCGGGTAATATTGACATGACCGACTTACAACAAAAAGCAGAACAATATAAAGACACCCTTGGTGGATTAATGGTTACCTACCCTTCTACGCATGGTGTATTTGAAGAAACCATTAAAGACATTTGTGCACTGATTCATACAAACGGTGGACTTGTTTATATGGATGGTGCTAACATGAATGCACAGGTTGGTTTAACGAGCCCGGGTATGATTGGTGCCGATGTTTGCCACTTAAATTTACATAAAACATTTGCTATCCCACACGGTGGCGGCGGACCTGGCATGGGCCCTATCTGTGTAAATGATAAATTAGCACCGTTCTTACCAGGTCATCATCAAACAGGTGATCCTGCATACGCTGTAAGTGCCGCGCAGTATGGTTCTGCAAGCATTTTACTGATTAGTTACGCATACATTAAAATGTTAGGCGCTCAGGGTATTAAAGATGCTACTGCCTATGCTATTTTAAATGCGAACTACATGAAAGCGCGATTAGAAAAGTTTTATCCAATTTTATATACGGGCAAAAACGGCACTTGTGCGCATGAATTTATTGTTGATTTAAGACCGTTTAAACAATCGGCGGGTATAGAAGCAGAAGATGTTGCAAAGCGTTTAATTGATTATGGTTTCCACGCACCTACCATGAGTTTCCCGGTAGCAGGAACCATCATGATTGAACCAACGGAGAGTGAAGACAAAGCCGAGTTAGACCGTTTTTGTGATGCCATGATTGCCATTTACCACGAGATCAAAGATGTTGAATCCGGTAAATTTGACAAGCAAAATAACCCTCTTAAAAATGCACCGCATACACAGGGCATTGTATGTGCAGAATCATGGAACTACAGCTACTCAAGACAAACGGCAGCATTTCCTTTACCGTATGTTGCACTCAATAAGTTTTGGCCAAGTGTAGCAAGAATTAACAACACACATGGAGATAGAAATTTAGTTTGCACTTGCGAACCCGTTTCTTCTTATGCAAACGATTAATAAAATTTAATAACAATGGGCGTAGCAGATCAATTAGCACAAATGAAAGCAGAAAAAGCAGCAGCAAATTTAAAAGCTGGACAAGATTTTTTAGAACAAAATAAAACAAGACCTGAAGTAACCACTTTAGCATCTGGTTTACAGTACGAAGTATTAACACCAGGTGTTGGAGAAAAACCACTTGCACACAATGAAGTTACTTGTCATTACCATGGAACTTTAATTGACGGTACTATTTTTGATAGTTCTGTACAAAGAGGTAGACCGGCTTCTTTCCCATTAAATATGGTTATTAAAGGTTGGACCGAAGGTTTGCAATTAATGCCTACTGGCAGCAAATGGCGCTTTTTTATTCCACCACATTTAGGATATGGTGACCGTCAGGTAAGTGCGCAAATTGGACCCAATAGCACCCTTATCTTTGATGTAGAACTAATTAGTTTTATCTAAGAATAGACTTATTTTGATTTGAGCGCTTCTGCGTAGGTTTCTAACACACGCTTGCGCGCCACTTCATGCACAACTATAGGATTTGGATACTCGAAACCACCTAGTTCGGGTATCCATTTTTTTATGTACACAAGGTTCTTATCAAATTTTTCGGTTTGCAGGGTTGGATTAAACACCCTAAAATAAGGCGCTGCATCACAACCACTACTACTTGCCCACTGCCATCCGCCATTGTTGGATGCTAAATCAAAGTCTAGTAATTTTTGCGCAAAATAAGCTTCCCCCCAGCGCCAGTCTATGAGTAAATGCTTGCACAAAAAAGAAGCCGTAATCATGCGCACGCGGTTATGCATAAAACCCGTTGCATTTAATTCGCGCATACCTGCATCCACAATTGGATAACCGGTGGTGCCGTTGCACCAGTGTTCAAATTCTTTTTCGTTGTTACGCCACTTAATAAAGTCGTATTCTTTTTTAAACGATTCGCCCCTTCCCACTTTTGGAAAATGAAATAAAATAGCGTGGTAAAAATCACGCCAAATAATTTCATTGACATAGGTTTCATTTAAAGGCAGTGCTTGTAATAAAATCTCACGCACACTCACGGTTCCAAACCTAAGGTGCACACCCATTTTAGACGTACTGTTTTCTATGGCTGGAAAATTTCGGTTATCGGTGTATTTTTTTACAATATTTACATCGAGTACACTACCCGGAAAACTGGTAGCAGCAGATCCTGTAAAACCCATAGAAGCCAGTGTAGGCATGGGTGCAGCGGTATACTGGAAATAATTTTTTGAATACTTTTTTGTGTCAAATATTGTAACCGGATTTTGCGCTAAATAGGCTTTCCATTTGCGTGAATAAGGTGTAAAAACAGTATAAGGTTTACCATCATCTTTCACCACTTCAAATTTTTCAAAAACCACTTGGTCTTTAAAAGTAGAGAATCCTATTTTTTGCGTAGCGAGCAACTGTTCTATGGCAGTGTCCCGCTCTAATGCATAGGGTTCATAATCGTGATTGGTAAAAACTTGCGCAATGGTATACTGCGTTAATAAATTTTTAAACGCCTCAAGCGGTGTGCTGTATACAACAGTGAGTCCACTACCGAGTGCCTGTAACTGCGCGTGCATTTTTTGTAATGCCGCTTCTATAAAAACAACCCGCTTGTCAGACTTGTCTTCGAGCTTATCTAAAATTTGTTTGTCAAAAATAAAGATGGGTAATACGGGGGCGCCGTTTTTTTCACTGGCAAACTGTAAGGCATGAAAGAGTGCTGCATTGTCATGCAAACGGAGGTCTCTTCTAAACCACATGATGGATACTACTGGCTTCATAAAGTTTGTATAAACTCTTTGTATAACACAGTGGTTAGCGAATTGTTGTACTGGGCATTGTCTATTTGCTTCACCCACTTAATGCCATGAATGGCGCTTGTTAAAAACACTTCGGAGGCTTCCAGCACATCCCCAACGCTAATGGTTGTTTCCTGCACTTCGTAATTGTGTTCGCGAAGTGTTTTAATAAGATGGCGGCGCATAACACCCGCCACTGGGCCTTCTGTAATAGCAGGCGTTTTAATAATCCCGTCTTTTATAATAAATAAATTAGCGATAGTGGTATCGGCTACATTGTTATCGTGGTTGAGTAAAATAGCATCGTTGAGGTTGGTTTCTTTGGCCCAAAGTGCAGCCATTACGTAAGGCAAATAATTATTGGATTTAAGCATAGAAAAAAAGTCGCTCGATTTTTTTGCTTCCTTATAAATACCAATCGTTAAGCCATTTTGATTGAGGTCTTGGGTGGCTTCACCCAGTTTAAAACTTTGAATGAGGTGATGCGGAAAATGATTTTCAGGATCGTAAAGTCCGCCATCGCCCCTATATATCATCACCCTAACGCGCGCCAATTTTTGATGTCCGTTTTTATGCACCACATCTAAAATATTTTTTTCTAACCACTCGGCGTTCATATACGACGGCTTGTTAAATTTTAACGTAGCCATACTGGTAAAGAGCCTTTCGTAATGCAGTGGGGCGAGTTTAATTTGTCCATTTACCACACGAATGGTTTCAAAACAACCATCGCCATAGCGGAAAGAACGGTTGTTAACCGATAAGCTGGCCTTATCTTGGCGGATCAAATGACCATCTAAAAAAAGAAAATCGGTTGCAGACATCGGATTAATTATAGAATGAAGGTAATTTAGCGGAACGCAAATAACAAACATGCAAGTAAAAGAAATAGTTGACCACCTCGAAAATATTGCGCCCCTGCATTTACAGGAGGCTTACGACAACTGCGGTTTACTCACTGGAACCACAGATATGACTTGCACCGGCATACTTTGCTCCCTAGACGCCACCGAAGCTGTGATACTAGAAGCGGTAGCGAGGGGTTGCAACCTGGTGGTAGCGCACCATCCAATTGTTTTTAGCGGACTTAAAAAAATAAACGGAACAACTTATGTAGAAAAGGCCGTAATAGCTGCCATCAAGCATGATGTGGCCATTTATGCCATACATACCAACCTCGATAATGTTATAGGCGGTGTCAATGGTAAAATAGCCCAAAAAATAGGGCTGAGCCAGCTTACGATCTTAGACCCAAAACCAGGAGCCGGACCGGGCATTGGCGCCGGAATTATAGGGCAATTATCGGCACCCGTAACAGAGGCTGATTTCTTACAGAATTTGGCTCATATATTTAAAATTCCTACTATTAAACATAGCCCATTTTTAGGCAAAAAACTCCAAAAAATTGCCATTTGTGGTGGTTCTGGGGCCTTTTTGACCCAAAAAGCGCTAGAAATGAGGGTAGACGCATTTGTTACTTCTGATCTCAAATACCACGATTATTTTGATGCCAACGGACAGCTTTTACTAGCCGATATTGGGCACTTTGAGAGCGAACAATATACCGTGGAGCTTTTAGTTGAACTTTTACAACCTAAATTCCCTACCTTTGCCGTCCTTAAATCAGATACAAAAACCAATCCGGTTGGGTATTTCATGTAAGGCGCAGGACTCGGTTCCACAAACATTAAACTCCAAAAGAATCCTATAGTATGGCATCAGTTAAAGATTTCTCTGTAGAAGACAAATTAAAAAACCTTCTTCAACTTCAGAAGATAGACAGTAAGCTAGATGAAATTCAAGTTTTAAAAGGTGAGCTTCCAATGGAAGTAAGTGACCTTGAAGACGAGATCACTGGTTTAAATGCACGTCAAACACGTATCGAAGAAGAAATCAACGGTATTTCTGAATTCATCGAAGGAAAAAAATCGATGGTGAAAGAAAGCGAAGCGCTTATTGCTAAATACGAAAAGCAAAGCGAGAACGTAAAAAACAACCGTGAGTTTGAAGCCATCAATAAAGAAATTGAAGACCAACAACTTGAAATCAAATTGTGTGAAAAACACATTAGAGACGCGAACGAAGAACTAACTGAAAAAATTAAGGCATTAGACCTTGCTAAAAAAGCAGTTGCTTCTAAAGAAGGCGTTCTAAACCACAAAAAAAGTGAGTTAGAAAAAATCATCGCTGATACCGAAAAAGAAGAAACGGAACTAAATAAAAACAGTGCAGATGCGCGTGGTCATATCGACGAGCGTTTAATGTACAGCTACGACCGTATCCGTAACAGCTACCGCAATGGTTTAGCCGTTGTTGCTGTTGACAGAGATGCTTGTGGTGGTTGCTTTAACTCAATCCCACCTCAACGTCAATCAGAAATTCGTTTACACAAAAAAATCATCGTATGTGAAAACTGCGGTCGTATTTTAGTAGACGCTAACCTAGATGGTTCAGACAAAAAATAATACGTAACAGTATAATATTTGAGTAAAGGGTAGCTATAACAGCTACCCTTTCTTATTTTTGGTATATTCATAGTAGATATGAAACAGCACAGCGCATATATAGTATTTATTTGTCTATTTGTTTCGAGCAGTATTTGCGCGCAAAAAGTCTATGATTTTAATGCCACTTGTATTCAGGCTTATCAGGAAGTTAACAAATTAAAAATTGTACCCGCCACTGCACTGATTGCAAAAGCTAAACAACAAAATTCGCAAAATTTAATTCCGGTATTGCTGGATGCCTACACCGATTTTTATGTTTTGTTTTTACTTGAAAACCCAGCCGATTACGCACAAAGGTTTAAACGATTTGAACAAACCATTGACGCACTTAAAGAAGGTCCAAAAAATAACCCGCTGTACAATTATTGTCTCAGCAATGTGTACATCCACCGCGCCATGGTATCGTTAAAATTTGGGCATTTCTGGGACGCTGGCTGGGATATTAGAAAGTCTTTTATGTTGGCGCAAGAAAACCA
>JAGWVE010000003.1 GCA_018971025.1 Bacteroidota bacterium
TGTTTTGAAACGTATGTATTTGTGTAAACACTTTTATAAACCCTTCTTGCAACATGTCTTCTGCATCTTCTCTATTGTGTGCAAACCGGTAACACACACTAAGCATTTTAGGGCTGTAGGTATTAAATAGCTCCCTTTGTGCAGCAGCGTCGTTATGTAAGCAACCCGCAATGATAGCTTGCTCGGTCATGTAAAAGGTTTGATAATACCCCTAATATAGACAAAAAAAAGGGTAGAAAAAATAAGTTTCACGTATAAATTCTGTAATTTAAACTACTATTTATCCGGTAAATACCCCCCGTCACCATGGAAAAAAGCAGATTCGCCGAATTTACACCACCGCCAACAACTGGTTTACAACCCTTTACGGGCAGTTTTGGTGCCCCTGAACTAAGGCATTTATTAAGACGTACCCTTTTTGGAGCTACCAAATCCGACATGTCCTACTTTGCTGGTAAATCCATGGTTCAGGTTGTAGATGAACTACTTAATCCAACGGCACCCTTACCTGCTCCACCTGTTAAAGAATACGTGGTGGCAGCAACAACGCTTGTTCCAGACAATAATATTGCAGCAGGTAGCACATGGGTAAATGACATCAACAATGACGGCACTATTGCAAGTTATAGACGCGCTTCCTTTAAAAAATGGTGGATTGGAAATATGATCAACCAAGACCGGAGTATCCGGGAAAAAATGACACTGTTTTGGCACAATCATTTTGCCACTGAAACCAATGATATAGGAAATGCGCAGTATGTATACAAGCATCATGATTTGCTGCGCAATAGTGCATTAGGCAATTTTAAAACACTCACCCGTAATATCACTTTTGATCCAGCTATGCTGGTATATTTAAACGGACAGTATAATACGGCAGCGGCTCCCGACGAAAATTATGCCCGTGAAATCCAAGAGCTTTTTTGTTGTGGTAAGGGTCCCAATTCTTTGTATACCGAAGCTGATGTAAAAGCAGCAGCAAAAGTATTAACAGGTTGGTTAAATAATGCAACAACCTTAACGCCTTATTTTACTGCATCAAGACATGATGCCACCAATAAAACATTTTCTGCATTTTATAACAACACCGTTATAACCGGACGCAACACTGCGGCAGGTGCAACGCAGGAAATTGATGATTTATTAAACATGATTTTTGCCAATGCAGAAGTAGCGAAATACATATGTAGAAGGCTTTACAGGTGGTTTGTGTATTATGATATAGATGATACCGTTGAACAAAATATTATTACGCCACTTGCAAATGTATTACGTGCCAATAATTATGAAGTAAAACCGGTTTTGGATTTGCTACTAAAAAGCGAGCACTTTTTTGATGTATTATCGAGAGGTTGTATTATCAAAAGCCCCGCCGATTTAGTGATTGGTTTTTGCAGAGAATCAGAAATTGTTTTCCAACCCGATACCGATTATTTCACCAATTATGGTTTTTATAATTACATGGTTAGTTGGCTTAGTAATATGCAGCAAAACATTGGTGATCCGCCAGATGTAAGTGGATGGAAAGCATATTACCAAGAACCACAGTTTTATGAAATTTGGATTAATAGTGATACGCTCCCTAAGCGGAATCAATTTACAGACACCATGCTTGTAAGTGGCTATACCTACAACAGTAAAAAAATCATGTTGGATCCTTTAGCCTATGCTACTACATTTAATAATCCTGGTGATCCCAACGCATTTATTGCAGAATTAACGGAGCGTTTGTTAGGGCTTGATATTTCTGCTGCGTCTAAAGCACAATTAAAAAAAGATATTTTATTGAGTGGTCAAAGCACAGATATATACTGGACACAGGCCTGGGATCTATACATTTCAACACCTACCAATACTGCCAATACAACATCGGTTCGTACAAAAATTAGAGACCTGATAAAATATTTAATGAACCTCGCAGAATACCAATTAGCCTAAACTTTCCCCCCTATGAAACGTAGAGCTTTTTTAAAAAATACAGTTCCTGTTGGTGTGGTCATGCCAGCACTTGTTGGTGGATTTTCCTTTAAGGCTTTTGGAGCAGAGGATCCACTAACACAGTCTTTGCTATTGCCTGCTGCAGTAGACAATGATCATGTACTTGTTATTATACAACTTAATGGTGGTAATGATGGTTTAAACATGGTTATTCCGCTAGATAATTTCTCGAACTATGTAAATGCGCGTTCTAATATTTATATACCAGAAGATAAAGTTTTAAAATTAAGTGGTGTTACTAAAGCGGGCTTACATCCTGCTATGACAGGACTTCAGGCTATGTACGATGATGGAGAATTAAACATTGTACAATCGGTGGGATATCCGCAGCCAAGTTTTTCGCATTTTAGGGCTACCGATATTTGGATGAGTGCGAGTGATAGCAATACTGTGATTAATAGTGGATGGGCAGGTCGTTTTTTAGATGCTGAGTTTCCAAATTTCCCAAATGGGTATCCAAATACATCGATGCCTGATCCACTTGCCATTCAAATTGGTTCTGCAACATCACTAACATTTCAGGGGCCTGCCGTAAGCATGGGCATGAGTATTAGTAACACTTCTAGTTTTTATAATCTCGTTAATGGTGTGCGTGATGCAGCGCCTAATACGCCTGCTGGAAAAGAATTGAATTTTGTGCGCATGGTGTCTCAACAAACACAGCAATATGCTGCTGTTATTAAAGATGCGGCTGCAAAAGTTCCAACACAGGTTACTTATCCAACAAATAATTCATTGGCAGATCAATTAAAAATTGTAGCAAGACTTATTAAAGGGGGATTAAAAACACGCGTATACATGGTAAACTTTGGCGGCTTTGACACACATGCCGTTCAAGTAAATGCTACAGATACGACAACGGGGAATCATGCTTCATTACTAGGAAAAGTCAGTGATGCAATTAGAGCATTCCAAAAAGATTTAAAATTTTTAGGTGTTGATGACCGTGTAGCTGGCATGACTTTTTCTGAATTTGGAAGACGTATCAAATCCAATGCAAGTTCAGGAACCGATCATGGGGCTGCTGCTCCTTTGTTTGTGTTTGGTAAAAATGTAATGCCTGGTGTTTTAGGATCTACACCAAAATTTGGCGCTACCGTTACGGCTGGCGATAACGTTCCTTTTGAATTTGATTTTAGAAGTGTGTATGCAACACTTTTATCCAATTGGCTTTGTGTGTCTGATACAGACCTTCAGCAAATTATGCTCAAAAACTTTCAGACTTTACCACTTGTAAATGCAGCGGCTTGTAAAAAAGCCATGAATTTATCCGGCGAAAATTTGGTTAGTAATTACCCCAATCCATTTACGAGCAAAACGGTGATTACCTTTAAAACTGCGGGTGGTCATACCCTTATTCAGGTGATGGACATGCTTGGGCGCGTGATTACCAATTTAACAGACCGTGAATATGCCGCTGGCTCCTATACCGTTGTATTTGATTCTGGCAATTTGCCATCTGGGGTTTATTATGCTAGATTGCAAAACATGCAGGTGCAGCAGGTACATACCATGTTAAAAGTCAACTAGTTAAGGGGCTGTTAAAATATTTGCATCAATATTGCAAATATTGAACTGGTTTGCTTAAATTTGCAACATTGTAGCAAAATTGGTAAACTATGAAGCAGGGATTTCGCATTTTTTCCATTTCTATTTTGTTTTTGGGAGTTGCTTTTTCAGCAATCGCCGCTAATTTATCGGGTATAGTCTTGGATGCAAAAGGCAAGCCATTGGTAGGTGCTTCTATTTATATTCATGAAGCTAGAATGGGCGCCGTTTCAAATACCCAAGGAAAATTTACAACGCCTAATTTACCAATAGGTAATTATTTAGTAGAGGTTTCATTTCAGGGTTATGCAAGTGTTTTGGTGACCATTGCTATCAAAGAAAATACGTACCAGGTTTTTACGCTTTTAGAAAGGTATGTTGAAAATGAAAACGTAACGGTAACGGGTGTAGCAAGTGCAACAAAAACCAAACAATCGGTACAGCCTATTTCAATTGTAAAAAAATCAGAATTATTTAAAAATAGCGGCACCAATATTATTGATGCACTTAGTAAAATGGTACCAGGGCTTACTAGTTTTTCTTCTGGTCCGGCCATTGCAAAACCTGTTATTCGAGGACTTGGTTATAATAGAATTGTTACGGTGCATGATGGCATTAGACAAGAAGGGCAGCAGTGGGGCGATGAGCATGGAATCGAAATAGATGAATACAGTGTGCAGCGTGTAGAACTTTTAAAAGGTCCGGCTTCTTTATTGTATGGTAGCGATGCAATGGCTGGTGTGATACATATTATAACCAATACCCCCGTAGAACATGGAACCATCAAAGCAAATGTTCAGGGGACCTATATGAGCAACAATGGACTCTTGGGTACAAATGCAAACGTAGCAGGACATTTGCAAAACGGATTTAATTGGAACGTTTATGCGACTACAAAAAACGCAAAAGATTATTCAAATGCATACGATGGCAAAGTACTCAATAGCAGGTTTTCAGAAAAAAATATAGGTGGTTATGTAGGATTTAATAAATCGTGGGGGTATAGTCATTTGCTCGTAAGTAGTTTTGATCAAAACATTGGTATGATTGAAGGAGAGCGTGATGCCACAACGGGTTCTTTCTTGATTTATCCAGGTACAGCTGCAGAGCGCATTGCAACACATCAAGATCTCACGAGTAGTAATTTTTTATTTCCGGGTCAAAAAATCAATCACTTTAAAATTGCTTCAGATAATAATATAGCACTTTCACGTGGCCGACTGGCTTTTAATATTGCCTATCAAAGAAATCAACGAAAAGAATTTGCAGACTATACCATGCCAACAACACCTGCACTTTATTTTGACTTGTCTACCATCAATTACACCCTGCAGTATCATGCGCCAGAAAAAAATGGATGGAAAACTTCTATTGGTTTAAATGGTATGCAACAAGAAAATAAAAACAAAGCTGATGAAGTTTTGATACCTGCCTATAAGCAGTTTGATGCAGGCCTATTCTATTATACTAAAAAAACGTTTGCACAAAAAACAACCATTAGTGGTGGATTAAGATCAGACTTTCGTTCTGTACAAGGAGATGCCTATTATGAAGGAGCTGTTCAAAAATTTGCAGCAATTGACAAACAACTTTTTAATGTAAGTGGAAGTGTTGGTATTAGTTACGAGCCTTCAAACACAACCATTGTAAAACTAAATATAGCGCGTGGTTATAGAGCGCCAACAGTGTCTGAACTTGCAAGTAATGGAACACACGAAGGCACCAATAGATACGAATATGGCGATCCAAATTTGCGTTCAGAAACATCATTGCAAATCGATGCGGGATTAGAATACAACAATGACCATATTGGCTTTTCTTTTACAGGTTTTTATAATCGTATTGCCAACTATATTTTTTATAGCAAACTTGCAAATAAGGCGGGTGCTGATTCACTCGTGCATATCAATGGAGAAGATTTAACGGCCTTTACTTTTAGACAATCCGGTGCATCGCTTATTGGCTTTGAGGCAAGATTTGATGTACATCCGCACCCACTCGATTGGCTGCATTTTGAAAATACCTTTTCGGTGGTATCGGGTAGGTTTAATGATGCAATAGATGGTAGCAACCATATTCCATTTATGCCACCAGCTAAACTTCAATCAGAATTAAGGGCGGACATAAAAAAATGGAAAACTTTTAGAGATGCCTATGTAAAAATAGAACTAGACCAAACAGCCAGCCAAAAAACCATTTTTACGGGCTTTGATACCGAAACCATTACGCCAGGTTATTCTTTGTTACATATTGGTATAGGAGGCAGTGTTGCATTTGGTAATAAAACTGCATTCTCATTTGCCTTAACTGCCAATAATATTACAGACGTAGCTTATCAAAGCCATTTAAGTAGGCTAAAATACACTGCGCTGAATGCCGCAACTGGCAGAACGGGTGTTTTTAATATGGGACGCTCCATTAACTTAAAAATAAATATCCCCTTCCATTATAATCTAAAGTAATTGTAAATTTGTGGTATGGAAATTAGCTTCAATACCCCGGCCTTACTTTTTCCAGCCATCAGTTTAATCATGCTGGCTTATACCAACCGTTTTTTAGCACTTAGTAGTAGGGTTAGAAATTTGCATGATAAATACCAGAACCAGGAGCAAAAGCATATCATCCACGGACAAATAAAAAATATTCGTTACCGCATCAAGCTCATCAAAAATATGCAAGCATTAGGCGTGGTAACATTTTTGGGATGCATCCTGTGCATGTACCTCATTTATGTTCAGTTCATGATGGCGGCAAACATTATTTTTGCGGTAAGCTTGGTTTCTTTTTCGGCTTCTTTATTACTTTCTTTTTTAGAGATACAACTAAGTACCAAAGCGCTTGAGCTTGAGCTTAGTGATATTGAAGGATTAGAAGATCCTTCAGTAATCGAATACTTTAAAAAGAAATTTGGTAAAGAATAAAGGCTACTTATTAACGCGTTACTTTTCGTTCTCCAATTTGTTGGCGCCACATAGCGTAGTAAAGTCCTTTTTCTGCTAAGAGTGCTTCATGGGTGCCTGTTTCAACAATTTGTCCTTTTTCTAAAACATAGATTCTATTGGCGTGCATGATCGTACTCAGTCTATGTGCAATCATAACTGTAATTTGTTCACGCTCTTCAGAAATAGCATGAATGGTTCTAGTGATTTCTTCTTCTGTAATACTATCTAATGAAGAGGTGGCTTCGTCAAAAATGAGTAAGTGTGGATGTCTGAGTAGTGCACGCGCAATTGATAATCTTTGTTTTTCACCCCCACTAAGTTTTAATCCACCTTCGCCAATGATGGTTTCTAGACCTTGCTGAGCCTTAGATAAAATAGAATGACAACTTGCTTTTTCAAGTGCTTTAATCATTTCTTCGTCTGTGGCATTTGGAAATACAAAGCTTAAATTTTCTCTAATGGTTCCAGCAAATAATTGTGTATCCTGCGTTACAAATCCAATTTGATTTCTCAGTTCTTCAAAATCAATATCGTTTTCTTTGGCGCCATTGTATTCGATATATCCAAACTGAGGTCTATAAAGCCCTACTAATAACTTTACAAGGGTGCTTTTGCCAGCGCCAGATGGGCCCACAAATGCAATGGTTTCGCCCAGTTTAACGTTAAAGGAGATATTGTCAAGGGCCTTAAATTGTGCGCTTTGGTGCTGAAAAGAAACGCCCGAAAAAGAAAGGGTTTGAATGGCGCCCACTTTGGTTGGATGCTCAGGCCTAGCTTCCACTTCACGGCTCATTAATTTGTGAAAATTATTGAGCGAGGCTTCAGCTTCTCTGTAACTTAATATGATGCTACCAATTTCTTGAAGGGGTCCAAAAATAAAGAAGCTATAAAATTGAAGTGAAATTAATTGACCTACTGTTAATACGTCTCTATAAATAAGCCACATAAGTGTAAACGTAATAACCTGTCTTAAAAAATTAACAAGGGTTCCTTGAATAAAACTAAGCGAACGAATGCTTTTCACTTTTTTTAATTCAAGTCCTAAAATTTTATAGGTATTGGTATTGAGCCTTTTTACTTCCTGGTCTGTTAAGCCTAAACTTTTTACAAGTTCAATATTTCTTAAGCTTTCGGTGGTAGTGCCAGCAAGTGCTGTAGTTTCTCCAACAATTGCTTTTTGAATAATTTTAATTTTCTTACTGAGTAAATTGGTAACGGCGCCAATTAATATTGCTCCGCCTAAATATATTGGAACAATTGACCAGTGTAGTTTTGTTGCATAAATAGATACAAATACCACACTCACAATAATGCCAAATAATACATTGGTTACATAGCCAATAAATTTTTCTGTATCGGCTCTTACTTTTGTTAAAATCGAAAGTGTTTCACCACTGCGTTGATCTTCAAAATCCTGGTAAGGTAAGCGCATCGAATGTTGAAGGCCATCTGTAAATATTTTAGCACCAAATTTTTGTATTACTACGTTTACGGTATAATCCTGGAAAGCCTTTGCTAGCCTGCTTACCATGGCAGTGCCTACCAGTAAAAATAGCATACCCATAATGCCTTTGATAAACTCGCTTTCGGTTCTAAAACTGCCGTCTGGGTTGGTTTTAGCGTGATTGGCAAACTGATCAATTAGTTTACCAAAAATCATAGGGTCAAACAATGAAAAAGTTTGGTTGATACCAGCTAATAGTAATGCTAAAAGTACAAGCCCTTTATATGGCTTTAAATAGGTGATAAGTAATTTCATAATAATGTAGTATTATTCTGCGGATGCAGCTGCTTCGTTACAAGTTGCAATAAATGCTAACATGTCTTCGCGCCCAGTTTTTAATTCGGCACTTGTTACAAAATGGCGCGGCAAAAATTGCCAGCTTTCTTTTAGTACACTAAAAAAGCTTTCAACATTTCTTTTAACAACGCCAGGTTTTTCTTTATCAATTTTAGTAAACACGAGTGTAAACACAATACCCCAACTATCTAATTGACTAATAAATTCTAAGTCGTTTTTTTGAGGACCATGTCTGCTATCAATGAGTACAAAAACTTGTACGAGGTTTTCTCTTTTTTTAAAATACCCTTCAATCATTTGTTCCCAGCGCCTTCTATCTGTTTGTGACCTTTTGGCGTAACCGTATCCTGGTAAGTCTACTATAAACCATTTATCTCTTGGTCCTTTTGCTTTAAGCGTACTTTCTATTTCAAAATGATTGATGAGTTGTGTTTTACCTGGCGTTCCAGATGTTTTGGCCAAACTTTTTTGACCCGTAAGCATATTAATTAGAGAGGACTTGCCCACATTGCTTCGACCAATAAAAGCATATTCGGGCCTATCTGGCTTTGGACATTTGTCAAAACTAGGACTCGAAACCAAATAGCTGGCTTTTGTAATTTCCATGCTGCAAGGTAACAAAAAGCCCGCTTAGTTTAATAAGCGGGCTAAATTTGATGATGTAATCTAAATGAAAATAGATTTTTCAAACCTACTTTTTATCCTCTTTTTTTCTGATCAAGCTATCAATAGGATAGGTTGCTTTCATGGAGTCAAGTACAGACTGTGCCCAACTGGTTAGCGTAACTTGTTCCGCCTGGGTTAGTTTTGCTTCAGCATGAATAAGACTATACGATTCAAGGGGCATTTCACCTTCTTTAACTTGTTCTATTACTTCTTCCATTTTATGGTATTGCTTGCGCAATTTATAATTGGCAAAATCATCCAAATTAAAATGTCTTTTACCATCAACTACATGGTCATTGATCCACCATGCTAGCGGCTGAACGCTCGCATACCATGGGTACTTTGTGTTATTGCTATGGCAATCATTACATGCTTTTACTAAAATGGCATCCACTTCTTTTGATACTGGATACAAGGTTGCAATATTTTTTGAATGGTCTGCTGATACGTTTTTTTCAGGTCTAAACGCTTGCATAACAATCAGTACAACAACAAGTGCGAGACCTATTTTTTTTAGTAAGTTCATGATGATGATTTTTAAATTAAAACATTACCGGTCATTTCTGCCGGTATTGGTAATTCCATTAATTGTAAAATAGTGGGTGCAATATCTCCAAGTTTACCTGGCTTAAGGTTCACTTTTAAATTATTGTCCACTAGAAATAAAGGTACCAAATTTAATGTATGCGCCGTGTTAGGACTTCCGTCCTCGTTGATCATGTAATCAGCATTACCATGGTCTGCCGTAACAAGTAGGGTATACCCATGTGCAAGACCTGCTGTTACAACTCTTTCTACACAAGCGTCTACGGTTTCAATCGCTTTAATGGCTGCTTCAAATACACCGGTATGGCCCACCATGTCTGCATTTGCATAGTTAAGGCATATAAAATCTGCAGATTCGGCTTCTATTTCTGGCACCAATAAATCGGTGATGCCAACAGCACTCATTTCAGGTTGTAAGTCATAGGTAGCCACTTTTGGCGACGCCACCATAATTCTGTTTTCTCCTTCAAAAGGTTGTTCCCTACCGCCGCTAAAAAAGAAGGTAACGTGCGGATATTTTTCTGTCTCTGCTATTCTAATTTGCTTTTTACCATGTGCGGCCAACACTTCGCCTAATGTGTTTTGTAAATTATCATTTTCAAATACTACATGTACACCTTTAAACGTTTGATCGTACTGTGTCATGGTGGTATAATGAAGTTGTAATGGCTGCATATTAAATGCAGGAAATGCTTGTTGTGTTAACACTTCAGTAATTTCTCTACAACGGTCTGTTCTAAAATTAAAACAGAATACTGCGTCGCCTTCTTTGATAGCTGCAACAGGTTCGTTATTTTCTTTTACAATAACAGTAGGAAGTAAAAACTCGTCGGTGATGTCTGCAGCATACGCGGCTTCTAAAGCACTGGTAGCGCTTGTTGCACGTGGTCCTGCATTATGTACAAGGCAGTCGTATGCAAGCTTTACCCTTTCCCATCTTTTATCTCTGTCCATGGCGTAATAACGACCACTAATGGTTGCAATGGTGCCTACACTATTTTGTAAATGTTGTGAGAGTGTGTTGATAAATCCAAGCCCACTTTTAGGGTCTGTGTCTCTACCATCTGTAAATGCATGAATGTAAACCTCGGTAAGTCCATTTGCTTTGCAATAATCACAAATAGCTGTTAGGTGATTGATATGTGCATGTACGCCACCGTCACTAACAAGCCCCATCAAGTGAAGTGGTTTGTTATTTGTTTTAGCGTACGTTACTGCTTCTAAAAATGTTGGGTTGTTTGCAAGCTCGCCCGTTTTAATGGCAACATTGATGCGTTGTAACTCTTGATATACGATTCGGCCTGCGCCAATATTTAAGTGACCTACTTCTGAATTGCCCATTTGACCTTCTGGTAAGCCTACGTCTTCGCCACAAGTAACAAGTGTACTGTTTGCGTATTTTGTATAGAGGCTATTTACAAATGGTGTTTTTGATTGTTGGATGGCATCAGACATTTTTTTTGTACCAAGTCCCCATCCGTCCATAATGACGAGTATTACTTTGCGTTTCATACTACAAATTTACAACCTTTATTTTTGAGGTAAAACGTCAATTTTAAAGGGTTTAGTAGTGTTAATTGCAGCATCTTAGTTATTTTTGGGTTAGTTATATAAAACCAGGCCATGAAAAAGCGTTTATTAGTCCTTTTGTTTCCTTTATTGCTGTTAACGACGGCGTTTGAGGGACCATTTCAAGGCGATGCTGATCTGGTTATAGCAGCTTTAAAATCTGGTAATCCTGCAGAGATTGCAAAACATTTTGCTGTAGTAGTTGATATTAAATTTTTAGATGCGCCTGAAGATAAAATTGTAGCAGAAGAAAAGGCTGCCGAAAAATTGGCTGCTTTTTACACCGAATATAAAATCAAAGGATTTGAGCGCACTGCACAAAGAGAAATTGGCAATACCATGTACTTGACGGGTAAAATTAGCGGGGCTTCTAAAAATTATAATCTTACGCTGATGCTCATGAAAAAAAATGCAGCGCCTTATCATATTGTAACCCTTCGTGTTAATTAATGACCATTTTATTTTCATGAGTAAGAAAAATAAATCAGACGCAAGAGGGTTCATTTATAGTACCGATCCAAATTTTAGCTTTGAGCCGGAGCAGGATGAATTACTTGAAACTTTACCGCCAGCCAAGCAACCACTTCGTATCCGGTTAGATACCAAACATAGAGCTGGTAAGGCTGTTACGCTAGTGACAGGATTTACGGGCATAAGCGATGACGCCGAAAAATTAGGCAAACAATTAAAAAATTTTTGCGGCACGGGCGGTTCGGTTAAAGATGCCGAAATCATTGTACAAGGAGATCAGCGTGATAAAGTGCTACAGTGGTTATTAAAAAATGGGTATAGTGCTACTAAAAAAATATAGCCCCCGACTATCTTAATAATCGATTTCTAATTTTAGTTTTTCTTTCAACTCTTTTAAAAGCGGATACTGCTCACTAATACGTTCAAATTTTTGTTTGCTGTTTAAGCGCATGTGAATGGGCACGTCTTCTTTTTCTGTGGCGTCAACAATAACGCTAAACTTTATTGACCTGTTATTAAACGTAGCAAATATTTGATCAATGAGCATCATGCGCTCTTGTTCAACAAATTTTTGAGCCGTTAAACCAGGCACACGAACTGTAAAATGAATATCATTTTCTATTTCAAGCACTGCCATTTTAAAGGTTCCAGCTGCAGAGTGTTTTTGTTGTGCTTCTAGGGTGGATCCATATGCGTCCCAACAAGCCCTGAGCTTTTCCATGTTTAAGGATTCGGCTTCTTTAACTTCTTCAATGGCGTATTGATCGCCATATTTTTCTCGTAAAGCAGTTAATAGGTTCTTTTTTGGGCCTGCAGCTTGAGCGGGTATTGTGCTGGCTGCTTTTGAAGGGGCGGCTGGCGCTTCACTGCTAACAGGTGCAGCAGCTGGCATGGTAGCTTGTGTTGGCGTTGTTATTTGCGCCGCAGCTGCAACCGGCATACTTGGAGCCACACTTGTATCTATCGAAAGACTTGGTTTGTTAGTAGTTGTATTATTTGGAGGGGTAATAACTTGTATAGAAGGGATGCTTCTTGTTTTGATGGCTACTGGTCCATCAATCCGTTTTTTTTTTACGATGGAACCATTTTCTGAAGCAAGCTCTATCGCTTCTTGTAAAAAATTGAGTTTAATGAGTGTGAGTTCTACGTGTAATCTTTTGTTACGCGCCATTTTATAATTGATCTCCGCTTCATTTAAAATATTCAGCGCACTCACTAAATAAGACATACCCATCGCAGCTGCTGCAGAAATATATTTTTCTTGCATGCCTTCAACAACTTCTAATAAAGGGGCCGATTTAGGGTCTTTACAAACTAGTATATTACGAATGAATTCCGCAAAACCATTGAGTACCATATCTCCTTCAAATCCTTTTCTATTGATTTCATCGTAAAGGATCATAGATGCCGCCAAATCCTTGGCCTGCATGCTTTCTAGCATTTTAAAGAAATAATCTTCGTCTAAAATATTTAAATGCTCAAGGGTATTCTGATAGGTTAAACTGCCGCCCGTAAAACTTACTATTTTATCTAAAATGCTCAGTGAGTCACGCATACAGCCTTCGCTTTTTTGCGCAATCACTTGCAGTGCAGCGCGCTCGGCTTTAATAGATTCTTTACCAGCAATTTCTTCTAGGTGTTCTACGGTGTCGTTGTTGGTGATTCTTTTAAAATCAAAAATTTGACAACGACTTAATATGGTAGGAAGTATTTTATGTTTTTCGGTGGTCGCTAAAATAAATATCGCATAAGAAGGCGGTTCTTCTAATGTTTTTAAAAATGCATTAAAGGCACTGGCACTAAGCATGTGTACCTCATCTACAATATAAACCTTGTACTTACCAGCCTGGGGTGCAAATCTAACCTGCTCTACCAGCGATCTAATATCATCTACCGAGTTGTTACTTGCCGCATCCAGCTCATGAATATTTAAGGAAGTGCCAGCATCAAAAGATACGCAACTGTTACAGGTGTTACAAGCTTCGCCATCTGGAGTTGGGCTTGTACAGTTAATGGTTTTAGCTAAAATTCTGGCACACGTTGTTTTACCCACACCTCTTGGTCCACAAAACAAAAACGCGTGCGCGAGTTGGTTGTTTTTGATGGCGTTTTTAAGGGTTGTCGTAATATGCGATTGCCCAACAACGGTATTAAAGTTTTGGGGTCTATACTTACGGGCCGAAACAACAAAATGATTTTCCATAACAGGGTTGCAATATAAGCACAACGGCAGGCTTACCCTTATCTAAACCCCACCTTTTTTGCACATGGGTATAATTTTAGCCATACACCATTTCTGGGTGACGCTCAAAGGGCTTAGTGGCGTCAAAAAGACACCTAAAAGTGACCATTCTGCGACTAGGTGTAGCGCCTAAGCTCTTATAAATATTGAGCATTTTTGGGTTCCAATCGCCAGCCCATCCCATTTCATAACGGTCGTACCAATCTTTGTTTTTAATGAGTAAAGAGCATTCTTGAATCATGAAGCTATCAATGCCAAGAGATTGGTATTTAGGTACAATGCCAAAAGCCAGTCCAGTTAACTGTTTGTTTTTTCCCGTTTTTGTCATGTATAACAAACGAAGTTTTTCGAACCACCCAAGTTTACCATTAAAATGTTTGAAATATTGGTTGAGGTCAGGGATGTTAATGAACATACCAATAGGTTCTGCTTTGTAATAGGCAAACCAAATTAGGCGCTCATCCATGATAGGTTTCATGGTTTTAAAAAGCTTGATCACTTGTTCTTTGGTAATTTCTTTGGCCTCACCATGTTGTGCCCATGCGGCGTTGTACACGGTTGCAAAATCGCCGGCATATTTTTCAAGCTCACTTAATTTAACATGCTTGGCTACATAGTCGGGCTTTGCTGCAAACCGCGCATGTCTTTCAGGAAACCTACTAGGAAGTTCGTCCTTAACGCTCATGGCGTAATAGAACTGGTTATAATAATTTTGAAAACCGTAGTTGGTAAAAAGTGTTTCGTAGTATTCAGGATTGTAAGACATGCCATACATGGGTGGCTTATCAAAACCTTCTACCATCAAGCCCCACCACTTGTCTCTGTCTCCAAAATTAATGGGGCCATCCATGGCTTCCATCCCTTTTTGTGTAAGCCAATCTTTGGCGGTATCAAATAATAAATTAGCAGCCGCCTGGTCATTGATGCAATCAAAAAAACCAACGCCTCCCGTTTTAAATTCAGTTCCTTTATTGATATATTTTGAATTGGTAAATGCTGCAATACGACCTACAAGTGAACCATCGTCTGTTTCCAAGATCCATCTTTTTGCTTCTCCGTATTTAAAATTTTTATTTTTAAGTGGATCAAATACGTCGTTAACCTCATTGTTAAGCGGTCTAATATAATTTGGGTTACCTGCATTGATCAAGGCTTGCACTTCTAAAAAATCTTGTGCGGTAGCTGCGTTTGTTACTTCAATTAAATGCATTTGAAATTCTTTGATTCAAAGTTAGGATAAGGTTTTTAGAGTTGGGGCTCTTCTTTTCTAAAAAGAATACGCACCATTTTTTCATCCAAATCGTAAATGTCTTTTCTAAATTGTAATATACCATTGCTATCTACCCAGCTTGTAAAATAGGCGATAAAAACAGGAATCGTTTTTTTAAGCGTCACCCATTTTTCTTTTTGCTGGTGCATGGCAGTATCGATTTTAATAGCGGTCCAACTGGTATCATTTCTAAGCAGGTAGCCTGCCATTTTACGGGCGTCACCTAGTCTAATGCAGCCATGACTAAAACTCCTATTTTGTTTAGCAAAAAGATGCTTGCCGGGCGTATCGTGTAAATAAATATTGTAGGGGTTGGGGAATAAAAATTTTACAAGACCTAGGGAGTTGTTTTCTCCTGGTAATTGTCTGATTGTGGGTATATCGCCAGGGGTTGTGATCTCCATATTTTTTTCTGCCAAATAGTTTTTATTTTTTCTTATGCCAGGTAAAATTTCCGCTTTCACAATGCTTGGTGGCACATTCCAGTAAGGGCTAAAAACCACGTAGCGCATGCGGTTGCTAAATATGACGGTATTATTGGATTCTGATCCAACAATAACGGGCATTTTAAATTGAATTTTACTACTATCAAAAACAAGTAATTGATAGGCAGGAATATTTACAACTATGTAATTGCTATCTAGCATGGCGGGCATCCAGCGTAAGCGCTCTACATTAATACCAATGGTATTGACATAGTCCTGAATGGGTGTGCCAATAGCTTTTAATAAAGCTTTGTCAATAATACTGGTAGAAGGGAGTCCCATTCTTTCCTGGAATTTATTAATGGCAATGCCAAGCGTATTGCTATACAACGATGTTGTATCTGTACTTTTAAAATCTCCCAATAAACGGAGTTTCTTTTTTATTTGTCTGATAACCGGCACCATTTCGCCCTTCGTTATTTTTATATTGGAGGCGCTGATATGTATGCCTGTGTCAAACGTTGCAACAGCAGATAAGTTTACGAAATTTTCGAGTAGTTGTTTAAAGTTCTGACTGCCGGTATTAAATCCCATTTTGGTAGCAGGGCTAAGCCAGTTTTTTAATTGGTTGGAGAGGCTAAGGGTTTGTTTTGGGATGAGCCAGTTAACCGCGCTAGGATCAATGCTACTAGGGGTTAGCCATTTGTTTGCATAGCCAAAAAAGGAAAGGCTTAAAGACAATTCAATATTTGTTGCTGCATTGCTTTGTAAAAAATTTTGCTTCGTTAATTGAAGGATAAAACTACTATCAATCGTATTTGGCGAAAGTTTGTTTACGTGCGTTATAAATTCTTTGGTTGTTTGTTTGATACCCTTAGACTGAATCCAAACATATTGGTGTTTGTTGGACGTGTAAAATTCTTTTAGGGCAGTGCTAAATTTTTCTGCTACTTGGTTTTTAGCAATAAAAGAATCTATGGAAGCTTCTGTGATACTGTCTTGTAGTTGTGCCGAATAAAAATTACCCCAGCTATTTGTAGCGCCTGTGAGGGTTATCGCAATAAGCAACAAACCCATTATTAAACGACTGCGTAAATTTGAATAGGTTGCTTGCATGCAGTTATTTATTGGTGCGTTTAATTTTTATAGATAAGTAAAGCGGCCGCCACCATGCCAGCTGTTTCTGTTCTAAGTCTTGTGCTACCAAGGCTTACCGGGCTGTAGTTGGCACTTAGTGCTGTTTCAATTTCAGTGGGCGTAAAATCACCTTCTGGTCCAATTAAGATACTGGTATCGTTGCTATTTGCAATGTCTTTGAGTTCTGTTTTATTGCTTTCTTCGCAATGTGCAATAAGCTTTTGTTCCGATGGATGTTCTTTAATAAAAGCAGCTACTGTTAACGGTTCCGTTAATACCGGAAGCCATGTTTGTTTGCTTTGAATAAGTGCTGCAACAAGTACCCCTTGCATGCGATCTTGTTTGAGGTTAGACCGCTCGCTTCGCTCGCAAATTAACGGGACAATTTTTGTCACGCCCATTTCTGTCGCTTTTTCTAAAAACCATTCAAAGCGCCCCGTATTTTTTAAAAGACCAATGGCAATGCAAACATTTTTTTGTGGACGAGGCGTATGCACTACTGTATCAATTTTTACCACCGTATTTTTCTTGTCGGGCTCCACAATGCTTGCTGTATATAGGTTTCCGACACCATCTGTTAGATGCAGGCTTTCGCCGGCGCGCATACGCAGTACTTGAATGCAGTGTTTTGACGTCAGTTCACTTAATGCAAAGTGGGTAATTGACGCTTCAATGCTTGGTTCAAAAAAATAGGGTAGTGCCGACATGATATGCTAAAAAGTAGTAAAATTAAAACGGTGTTTCGTTGTCAAATCCTTCATCAAAATCACCCTCATTCATTTTGCTTTCTTTTTGAATAAATAGCTTAGCGCTGTCTTGTGCACCTGTGCCAGCGGTACTTCCAGGGGCTACGGGTTTCCAATTGCTGGTGCCAAATCCAGAACCATCACCATCCCATTCTTCAAATTTTTGAATGTCAAGTTTGGCGCGAAGTTTAATGGTGTCGAGTTGACCGTTTCTATGTTTTGCAATTCTTACGTGCGTTTCTCCATGCGTGCTTTCGCCCATATCGTTACTCATTACTTCGTAATATTCTGGACGGTAAATGAACATTACCATATCGGCGTCTTGTTCAATCGCACCCGATTCACGAAGGTCACTCAACTGCGGCATTTTACTTTCCTTTCTTGTTTCCACTGCACGACTCAATTGTGATAACGCTACTATTGGAATGTTTAATTCTTTGGCAAGCGCTTTTAAACTTCGAGAGATATTTGAAATTTCTTGTTCACGGTTATTGTTTCTGTCACCACTACCACTCATCAATTGTAGGTAGTCAATAATGATAATGCCAACCTTGTGTTTGTTTACAAGTCTGCGGGCTTTGGCTCTAAATTCAAAAATATTTAAAGCGGCAGTGTCATCAATGTAAAGTGGTGCACGCTCTAATTTTTTTAATCCCTTTGCGTGTAGTTGTTGGTATTCATAATCTTCTAGTTTACCCCTAGAAATTTTTTCCATTTTAATTTCACTCTCTGCACTTAAAATACGTTGTACAAGCTGTGGCGCACTCATCTCTAACGAGAAAAACCCAACAGGGATAGGCTTTGTAGGGTGTAATGCTGCGTTACGTGCTAGGTTAAGAGCGAAAGCGGTTTTACCCACAGATGGTCTTGCCGCAAGGATAATTAAATCGGTAGGTTGCCATCCGTATGTGATACGGTCTAGTGTTGGGAAGCCACTTGGTACACCAGAAATATCTTCTGTTTTGGTACGTAATTCATCAATACGGTTGATGGTTTTTGCTAGTACTTGACCTATTTCTTCAAAATTCTTTTTAAGATAATTGTTGGTGATGTTAAACATTTTTGTTTCACTCTCATCCAGTAAATCAAAAACGTCGGTGCTGTCTTCGTAAGCGTCTCCAATAATTTCACCACTAATTCTGATCAGTTCACGCTGAATAAATTTTTGTAAAATAATTCTTGCGTGCGCGTCAATGTTAGCGGCCGATACCACCGAGTTGGTAAGCTTGGTAATTTGGTAAGGTCCACCTACAAGGTCGAGTTCATTTTTTGATTTTAGGCCTTCTACCACCGTTAAAATATCGATAGGCACACTATCATTTTGCAGTTGCTGCATCACTTTAAAAATCAGCTGATGCGCTTCTACATAAAAACATTCGGGCTTGATAATTTCTGATACGGTATCAAAAGCGCTTTTTTCAAGCATGATGGCACCTAGTACCGCCTCCTCTAATTCTTTTGCTTGCGGGGGCACTTTGCCATAGAGCATACTGCTCATGTCGATAGATGGCTTTCTGGTTTTGCGGTTGGTATTGGTAATCTTAACGTCCATTTTTAGCTTGCTTTACAAAGGCGAATAATTACTGCATTTGATGCAGAACAGAGCGAATATGCATCAAGATTTGCGCTTTTTCAAGTATTTCTTCGCTATTTTTCGTCCACACGGAACGCACCGTTCCACGCAGGTTTTTACTGCGCTATCCACACAATTTACTACTGTTATCCACCAATATCAAAACTTATTCCACTTAAAAAACCCATTATTAACAAATCTTGTGCAGAAAGAAGTATTGGGTAATTCTGTGTTTTGTTCTCACGAAAGCGTAGCATTTACGGCTATAAAAACTTATTTTTGAGGCCCTTAAACACGCAAAAGCAATCATGACCATAAGTTATAACTGGCTATCTGAATACCTGCCTTGGAGCATTGAACCCGAAAAATTGTCTAAAATTTTAACGTCTATTGGTTTAGAAGTTGAAAGTTTAACGTTTTATGAAAATGTAAAAGGAGGACTTGCCGGCTTAACTGTTGGAGAAGTGCTTACTGTCGCGCAGCATCCCAATGCCGATAAATTAAAAATCACCACCGTAAACATCGGTGCCGAAGCTCCATTACAAATTGTTTGTGGCGCATCCAATGTTGCCGTAGGACAAAAAGTAATTGTAGCAACTGTTGGTACCACTATTTACCCTAGCACCGGCGATCCTTTAACCATGCGTGTTGCAAAAATTAGAGGCGAAGAAAGTTTTGGAATGATTTGCGCCGAAGACGAAATAGGACTCGGTACCAGTCATGACGGCATTATGGTTTTAGCAGCAGACACTGTTGTTGGAACCCCTGCTGCCAAGCTGTTTGAGCCCTATCAAGACTGGGTGTATGAAATTGGTTTAACACCTAACCGAATGGACGCGATGA
Source organism: Bacteroidota bacterium (assembly GCA_018971025.1). GTDB lineage: Bacteria > Bacteroidota > Bacteroidia > Chitinophagales > Chitinophagaceae > Sediminibacterium. Next base: position 19,778 of record JAGWVE010000003.1, read on the forward strand.
GTCATTACGGTGTTGCAAAAGATGTCTGTGCTTATTTAACGCACCACGAAAAAGAAGCAAAACCTGTGGCACCTTTTCCATCGTCATTTGCCCCAGATAAAAATAATAAAACAATCGCTGTTAGTATCGAAAACGAAGCAGCATGTAAGCGTTATGCGGGTATCGAATTAACGGGCGTAACAGTTGCCGATTCTCCAGCTTGGTTAAAAAATCGATTAACCGCGATTGGTGTAAGACCCATCAATAATATCGTAGACGTTACCAATTATATTTTACACGAAACCGGCCAACCACTGCATGCATTTGATGCTGCAGCAATTACGGGTGGTAAAGTGATTGTAAAAAATGTGGCTGGGGACACTGCTTTTACAACCCTTGATGCCAAAGAAAGAAAACTACAAGATTCAGACTTACTCATTTGTAATACCACAGATCCTATGTGTATTGCGGGTGTGTTTGGCGGTGCTGCAAGTGGCGTTCACGCTGGCACGACGTCTATATTTTTAGAGAGTGCTTGGTTTCATCCAACAACCATTCGTAAAACGTCTTTGCACCATGGTCTTCGTACCGACGCTGCTACTAGATTTGAAAAAGGGGTTGATATTGCTTCCACGGTTCAGGTTTTAAAAAGAGCCGCACTACTTATTAAAGAAGTAGCTGGAGGTAGCATTAGTTCTGACATTACAGATATCTATCCGACAGTGACACCTAAAACAGAAGTCGCTGTTAAATATCATTACATCAAAAAATTAAGTGGTAAAAACTACCACCCCGAAGCGGTTAAAAAAATCTTGACTGCACTTGGTTTTGAAGTGATTCAGGAAGGTATCGATGAACTCCGTGTTGCAGTGCCTTACAGCAAACCAGACATTAGTATCCCTGCCGATTTAGTAGAAGAAATTTTACGTATTGACGGACTTGATAATATTGAAATTCCAACTACCATTACCATTAGTCCTGCAGTAGAAGTAGCCAGTGCTAAAGAGGTCATCAAAGAAAAAACAACACAGTTTTTAGTAGGTAAAGGCTTTGTAGAAATTTTTACAAACTCCATTACCAACAGTCAATATTTTACACCAGCTGTTTTAGAAACGGCCGTTAAAATGATGAATAATTTAAGTGCCGATTTAGACGTGCTTCGTCCATCGATGCTTGAAACTGGACTTGAAACCATTGCTTATAATTGCAATCGACGTAACCACAATTTGCGTTTGTTTGAATTTGGTAAAACCTATGCTACCAGCGGTTCTGGGCAATATTCCGAAAAGGAACATTTGTGTATTTATTTAAGCGGGTTAGACACCGAAGAAGGCTGGCGTGTGAAATCCAAAGAGCAGGATTTATTAATGGCAAAAGGCATTTTGCAGGCCATTGCTACAATTACTGGTCTGCCTTCTATTAGCTGGTCATTAGACGACACTGCTAAGGATACCGCAAGCACTTCTGTTGCCGCAACAGTGGGTGGTATTACAATTGCTATTGTGCAAGAAGTATCGCCAAAAAAACGTCAACAATTTGATATCAAGCAAGGCGTTGTTTTTGTAGATATAGATGTGGCTGCACTTGTTACGGCTGCCGAAAAACAAAAAATTGTTTACACCGAAGTTTCTAAATTTCCAGCCGTGCAAAGAGATTTGGCACTTGTGGTGGACCGCGCTGTAACCTATGCTGCTATTGAGCTTGCGGTGGGTACGGTAAAACTTCCTAAGCTAAAAGGCATCCGTTTGTTTGATGTGTTTGAAAGCGATAAGTTAGGCGTCAACAAAAAGTCGATGGCACTTAGTTTTACATTTGTAGACGAAGAAAAAACCATGACCGACACCGAAACGGACAGCATGGTATCAAAATTAATTGGGGCTTTTGAAAAAGAATTAGGTGCTGAAATCAGAAAATAAGCACTTATATTTATACGCATATTTACATGTTTGAATTCGAAACACATATCAAATCTTTGCAAGAAAAGTTGCAATTGCTGATTAAAAGTCAGCAGCAGCTCATGCGTGAAAATCAGCGCCTAACCGCCGATTTAGAAAAAGCAACGAGTATTGTACACCAAAAAGAGGAGATGCTTCGTAACCTTCAACAACAGCTAGATGGTTTACAGGTAAGTTCTGCAAGCGGCTATTCGGATCAAGAAAAAGCAGCCCTTGAAAAGCGCATAAATACCTACCTCAAAGAAATTGACCACTGTTTAACGCTTCTTAAATAAATAGTATGTCTGAGCTCATCCCTATCAATATTGTTATTGCAGATCGTAGCTACCGCATCCGTATTGAACCCGCTGAGGAGGAAATGGTGCGCAAATCAGCTAGCCTGATCAACGACAAAATTGCCGAATACCGTCAAAATCTGGCCGGAAAAGACATGCAGGACTATGTAGCCATGGTTCTTTTATGGTTTGCAACCGAGCAAAATACCAGCACCATCCACGAACTAAAGTGGAAAGAAGCAGCAGAAAAGATAAACTCTCTCGAAAAACTCATTGATAAAGCGCTGATTTAAGTATCTTCGTTCCTATCCGTTTACTTATTAAAGTAAACCTTCATGTGTATGCGTGAATGAATGATTGTGAACAACTTAAAAAAAGCTACAAATGGATCAGACGATTGTCTCTATTATACTTGCCGCCACCTCACTTGTTGTAGGGGTTGTTGCGGGAAGGGTTTTCTTCGCAAAAAATACCAAAAAACAAATTGAAGAAGCCAACGCACAAGCCGCTAATATTTTAAAAGAAGCCGAATTAAGAGCTGAAACCGTTAAAAAGGAAAAGCAATTAGAGGCCAAAGAAAGATTTGTGCAACTTAAAGCTGAGCATGAAAGAGAAGTGCTAGAACGTAACCGCAAAGTGGTAGACGTAGAAAACAGACTTAAGCAAAAAGAAATCAGCATCAATCAAAAAGAAGCTTCTCTAGACAAGCAAGTCAAAGAAAACGAAGCCATCAAAGAAAATCTAAACAGACAAATTGATGTGGTGAACGCCAAGCGTACAGAGCTTGAAAAACACCAAGAAGAACATATTCGCCGCCTAGAAAAAATTGCCAATTTAAGTGCCGATGATGCGCGTGAGCAACTTATCGAAAGCCTTAAAAATGAAGCACAAACACGTGCTTTATCTATGCAACAAGACATCATTGAAGATGCCAAGCAAAAGGCCAATAAAGAAGCGCGTAAAATTGTTATTCAAACCATACAACGTACGGCAGCAGAGCAAACCATCGAAAATACCGTTACGGTATTTAACCTTGAAACCGACGAAATCAAAGGCCAAATTATTGGTAGAGAAGGTCGTAACATTCGTGCCATCGAAGCAGCAACGGGCGTAGATTTAATTGTAGATGACACACCGGAAGCGATCATCCTTTCTTCATTTGATCCACTACGTCGCGAGATTGCTCGTTTGAGTTTACAGCGCCTTGTTTCTGATGGTCGTATTCACCCAGCACGTATTGAAGAAGTGGTAGAAAAAACACGCAGACAATTAGAAGAACAGGTGATGGAAATTGGAGAGCGTACCGTAATCGAAATGGGTATCCATGGTCTTCACAAAGAGTTAATACGTATAGTTGGTAAAATGCGCTTTAGATCTTCGTATGGTCAAAACCTACTCATGCACAGTAGAGAAACTGCAAATTTGTGCGGTATCATGGCATCTGAGTTAGGCATGAACCCTAAACTAGCTAAAAGAGCCGGTCTATTACACGATATAGGTAAGGTTCCTGACGAAGAAACAGAATTGAGCCACGCATTACTAGGCGCTAAACTCGCAGAAAAATATGGTGAGAATCCAGCGGTTGTAAACGCTATTGGAGCCCACCACGATGAAATGGAGATGCAATATGTGATTTCCCCTATTATTCAGGCTTGTGACGCCATTTCTGGCGCTCGCCCGGGTGCACGTAGGGAAATCATGCAACAATATTTACAACGTATTAAAGACCTGGAAAACCTAGCTTTAGCGTACCAAGGCGTAGAAAAGGCCTATGCCATCCAGGCGGGTCGTGAACTTCGCGTAATCGTTGAGGCTGAGAAGGTTACGGATGGCGACAGCGATAAATTGAGCTTCGAAATCGCCCAAAAAATCCAAACCGAGATGACGTATCCAGGGCAAATTAAAGTAACCGTAATTAGAGAGAAAAGGGCAGTAAACGTAGCTAGGTAAAAAAAATTGCAAATCACTTCCGATTTTCGATTTTTACCCCTACCTTTGCCGTCCGCAAAAATTAAAAGATATGGACGCAGCAGTTCAGTTTGTACACGAACAATTAACCGTAAAAAAGCAATATCCTGCCTTCAAGGCTGGTGATAATGTCACTGTTAACTATAAAATCGTTGAGGGTGGTAAAGAACGTATTCAAAGTTTCCGTGGAGACGTAATCAAGTTACAAGGAACTGGAGCAACTGCTTCATTCACTGTACGTAAGATTTCGGATGGCGTAGGCGTTGAGCGTTTATTTCCTATCTTATCTCCAAACATCGAATCTATCCAATTAAACAAAACTGGTAAGGTTCGTCGTGCTAAACTATACTACCTACGTGAGCGTAGCGGTAAAAGTGCACGTATTAAAGAAAAACGTTTCTAGTCAAACAATACCTTTTTACAAACGGAAGTTAGCAAACCGCTACTTCCGTTTTTTTATGCCTTTTATTTGGCCCTTTACATGCTTTTTCCCCTACCTTTATAACCTTAAATCAAATCATTATGGGCAACTTAGGATTTCAAGAAATATTACTCATCGCAGTAGTTGTACTTGTTTTATTTGGCGGTAGAAAAATACCTGAATTTATGCGTGGCCTTGGTAAAGGTATTCGTGAATTCAACGATGCAAAAAACAACGTGAAAAAAGAATTAGAAGAAGGTATCAAAGAAAAAGATACACAAGCTTAATTTTTATCTCACTATTTTCTGACAAACAAACAACTTTAGCCTTTGTTTCGGTTCACTACAATCAAAGACTATCATAACAATTTACAGAGCGGCCAAACCACAGTTGTGGAGGCCGTTCGTTTTTTTGTGGAAGCAGCTAAAGGCGGCGCTTCCTTAAATGCATGGCTTTCTATTTATGAAGATGAAGCATTGGTAGCAGCAAAACAATTAGACGAACATATTAGGGCTGGACAACCTTTACTACCATTACATGGCGTAATAGTGGGTTTAAAAGATGTGATTGCTTATAAAAATCATCCTTTGTCTGCAGCTTCAAAAATCCTCGAAAATTTTCAGTCTATTTTTGACGCCACTGTTGTAGAAAAACTACAAGCAGCAGGCGCCATTATTTTAGGAAGACAAAACTGCGATGAGTTTGCGATGGGAAGCAGCAACGAAAACTCGGCGTATGGTCCTGTAAAAAATGGCATCGATCCTACGCGTGTACCTGGTGGATCATCAGGTGGATCTGCCGTTGCAGTTCAAATGAATCACTGCATGATTAGCCTAGGTTCAGATACAGGCGGTTCAGTTAGACAGCCCGCAGACTTTTGCGGTATTGTTGGACTTAAGCCTTCTTATGGTAGAATTTCCCGTTACGGACTTATTGCTTACGCATCTTCTTTTGATCAAATTGGCATTTTTGCAAAATCGGTAACCGATGTTGCAGCCGTACTTGAAATTATTGCAGGATCAGACGCTTTTGATAGTACCGTTTCGGAACTACCTGTTCCAGCCTATAGCGCTGTTGTGGATGAGCCAACTCCAAAAAAGCGTATTGCATATTTTAAAGAAGCACTCGAACATCCTAGTTTAGATCCTGCCATCAAAGCAGCTATCGATACAACCATTCAAAGCATGCAAAAAGCGGGTTATACCGTGGATGCAGTGTCTTTTGATATGTTAGACCTTGTGGTGCCAACGTATTATGTGTTAACCACTGCAGAAGCGTCTAGTAATTTATCTAGGTATGATGGTGTTAAATTTGGGCACCGCTCTAGCGCTGAAAATAAAGACCTTACTGCACTCTATAAAAATGCTAGAAGCGAAGGTTTTGGTAAAGAAGTAAAACGCAGAATTATGCTGGGCACTTTTGTGTTAAGTGCTGGTTATTTTGACGCATATTTTACCAAAGCGCAACAAATCAGAAAACTACTCGTGGATGGCGCGACGCAGTTATTTAAAAATTACGACGCTATCATTTTACCTACAGTGCCAAGTCCTGCTTTTTTAATTGGCGATAATGCTAAAGATCCAGTGGCTATGTTTTTGGCGGATATTTATACCGTGTATGCTAATCTTGTGGGGTTGCCAGCCATTTCTATTCCTTTATACAAACATCATTCTGGGCTACCGTTTGGACTTCAAGTAATGTGTGCTCCATTTGAAGAAACCACGTTGTTGCAACTTTCAACAGCTATTCAAAAATTACATGAATAAGTTTTTTCGTTTGTTGTTATTTGTTGGATTGATGTTGGTGCAATATGTGGCATCAGCCAATTCTTTATTTTCAGATACACTCATCGACGATAAAAAACCCTTTGCCAATTTATTTTTGTACAATAAAGTTGAATCTAATAAACCATACCAAGCACAAATCAATCCGCGTGCTATTTCATTTGTGGAGGAGTATATTAGAAAGCAGGGTAAGTCTCTTGAAAAAATGAAAGTATGGGGTAAGCCCTATTTCGATTTGTACGATCAAATACTTATCAATTACGGCATCCCTAAAGAAATGAAATACCTCAGTGTTATCGAAAGTCATTTAGGCGCAGGGTTAACATCTTGGGCTGGCGCTGTAGGCCCTTGGCAGCTCATGCCAGGTGTTGCCAAAGAATATGGCTTGCAAGTGGGAGGCTACTGGGATCAACGCACAGATTATTTCAAAAGCACACATGTGGCTGCGCGTATCATGAAAAAATTATACGCCGAATTTGGTGATTGGTTACTAGTAGTGGCTGCCTACAATTGTGGTAATGGGTGTGTACGGTCTGCAATAAGAAGGGCAAAGAGTAAAGATTTTTGGCAGCTGCAATATTTTTTACCTGAAGAAACCCGCAACCACGTAAAAAAATTTATTGCGACCCATTTAATATTTGAGGGTGCTGGTGGTTTTACAACCATGACTGCCGCAGAAGTGGCTCAAGCAAAAACCCAAAATAAAAATACGCCTTTAACGCTATCTGCCACGGAGCTTGCTAACTCTGCTCTTATAGAAGTATCTGGCAGGTACAACTCACTTGTTGTGGCCAATGAATTACAAATAAATATTCAGCAGTTTAATGCTTGGAATCCTGGGTTTGATCAAACACTTGCAGCTGGCGAAAAATATGCCATGCGTATTTCAAAAGATAAGGAAGCCGTTTTTTTAGCTAAAAAAAATCAATTGCTATTAGCTTCTGTGCGTGCTATTATTGAAGGGGTTATACAGTAATGCTATCGTTACCTGAGAGTACTTTTTTGATGGCAGCTGCTTTAAGTAAACATTCGTCATATTCATTTTCCGGATCTGAATAGATCGTAATACCACCGCCTACTTGGTAAGATCCATTACGCGTGTCGCTATTGTAAAATATACTTCTAATCACCACATTAAAATCAAAATTTCCTTCCGGATTAAAATATCCTACGGTACCTGAATACAAACCACGCTTGGTAGGTTCCAACTTGTCAATGGTTTCCATAACGCTTTTTTTAGGGGCGCCCGTCATACTGCCCATCGGAAACGTTGCATCTAATATTTCAGAAAACAAAGTATTGCCACTAAGTGTCCCCGTAATAGTTGAAATCATTTGATGAACCTGCGGATAACTATAGATACCAAATAATTCCGTTACTTGTACAGATCCTTGTTCGCAAATTTTACTTAAGTCATTGCGCACAAGATCTACCACCATTACGTTTTCACTTTTGTCTTTGCTACTGTTTTGTAGTGCCGCTACTTGTAACCTATCATCCGCCTCATTTTCTAGACTTCGTTTGATGGTTCCCTTAATGGGTTGCGAAATAAGCTGGCTCCCTTTTTTTTGCAGGTATCTTTCGGGGCTAGCACATAAAAGATAGTCGCTATTGTTTTTGTAAAAGCATGCAAATGGGGTAGGCGAAACGGCTGTCAAATGGGTATAAACATTTGCCGGATGCGTGGATATTTGTTTCACTTCAAAAGCTTGGCAATAATTGATTTCATAAAAATCGCCCCGTTTAATAAGCTGTAATATTTTTTGGATGTTTTCTAAGTATACCGCTTTGCTGATCAATGGTGTGATGCTTGTTGTTGGCGCAGCGGTATTGTCCGTGTCCTGCTCCGATGAATAGGGTGCCACAAAACTGCTTATTTGCTCAAACAATATTTGCGGATTTTCATGATCAGATTGAATGGTTAGGGTGTTACCTGTAAGTTCGATGACAACCGCAGGTGTATACAAATAGGCTAATGGAAAACCCGTAAGATTTTTTTTGTTGTTAGGCTTTGTAATGGTATGGTATTCGTAATTGAAATGCGCAAAAATCCACTGGCCTTTATGCGCCTCTATGAATGTATCAACTGCAGCAGCGCTTACGCTATCAAGTGCAATAAAAGAAACGGGGTTAACGGCGGCGATGCAATCTAATGCGCCGTAGGGCGATTCGTAAGCATGGTTATCTAAAAAAGTGCAAACCTCAAACTGGTTAGACCAGTGTAAGATTTGCACTTTAAATGATTGTGGGTTATCTATTACAAAAACCTGCTTATTTTTTTTCACGTAGGGTTACAGATGATTAAAAATCATCGTCATCGTCATCAAATCCACCATTCTTATCATCAAATAAATCAAACTCATTAAAGTCCTCGTCTAATTTAAAATCATCTTCTTCAGAAGCGGCGCCTTTCTTTTTAGGACCTGCAGGTTTTTTGGTTTTACTTTTTGGTAAATCAAATTCTGCAAAATCTGGATCCCAGCTATCGTCTTCTTCACTAGCATTCCAATCGTCATTTTCTTCTTCCTCATCAAAATCGTCATCGTCGTCATCGACAGATTTTTTTGACGCGGATTTACTACTAGATTTTTTTGGCGTTGACGTTTCGTCATCGTCTTCAAAATCATCATCATCTTCATCTAATTGTTTTTTACTTTTAGAAGAAGCTTTTGGAGCAACTTTTTTGTTAGCTGCTTTAGGGGCTGAGGACTTTTGATCCTTATCAGATTTAACTGCCATATTTCTAATAAGATTTACTGCGTAAAATTTCAACGCAAATTCCTTTTATCCAAATAAAAATGCAAAAAAATTTAAAATATTTTTTCTCCTAAATTTTTACTATTTGTTCACGTCCTGGTCCGTTTGACACATAAGTTACAGGTGCGCCAATATAATTATTGATAAAGTCTACGTAGGTATTCATGGTAGCAGGAAGTTCAGACGCCAACTTTAATTGTGTGGTATCCATATTCCAGCCTTTAAATGCTTGTAAAACAGGTTCTATTTCAATATTTGACATTTGGAAAGGCACTTCTTGCGTAGTTGCCCCATCGATTCCGTAAGCTGTACATACTTGTAACTCTTCAAAGGCGTCTAAAACGTCGGCTTTGGTCATTACTACCTGTGTTACCCCGTTAATCATACACGCGTATTTAAGGGCCACTAAATCGATCCAGCCGCATCTGCGCGGACGTCCGGTGGTTGCGCCAAATTCACTTCCTATTTTTCTAATTTCTTCACCCACACTGTCGTGTAATTCGGTAGGGAATGGGCCGCCACCTACTCTGGTGCAATATGCCTTGGTAACGCCAAAAACTTCATTGATTTGTTTTGGTGAGACGCCAAGACCTGTACATACACCCGCAGAAATCGTATTAGAAGATGTAACAAATGGGAACGTGCCAAAATCGATATCCAGCATGCTACCTTGCGCACCTTCCGCTAACACTTTTTTACCTGCTTTAATTTGATCGTTGATATAATATTCGCAGTTGATTACATTGAGTGTTTTTAAAAACTCAAGGGCTTCAAAAAACTCTTCTTCCCATGCTGATATATCTTCAATGAAATGAAAATTATCCAATAATTTTTGGTGCTTTAAACGAAGCTTAATGTATTGAGTGGTAAAGCGCTTATCTAATAGGTCGCCTACTCTTAAAGCGTTACGACCTGTTTTGTCCATGTAGGCTGGTCCAATACCTTTAAGGGTAGAACCAATTTTACTTTCACCTTTAGAAAGTTCAGAAGCCTTATCAAGCGCACGGTGTGTAGGAACAATAATATTGGTACGCGCAGAAATAAATAAATTTTTGCGTACATCAATACCAAATGCTGCTACTGCATCACATTCTCTTTTTAGTGTTACTGGGTCTAGTACCACACCGCCGCCAATAATATTGATTTTGTTTTGGTGAAAAATACCAGAAGGTATTTGGTGAAGTACCATTTTTTTGCCTTCTACATATAATGTGTGTCCGGCATTGGGTCCGCCCTGAAAGCGCGCAACAATATCATAATTGGGCGCAAAATAATCTACTATTTTACCTTTCCCTTCGTCACCCCACTGTAACCCTAATAATACGTCAACCATAATTTCAAATTTGAAGGACAAAAATAAGTCTTGAAAGTCCTAATAAAAATTAATTTTCTGCTTCTGCGTCAAACCGGTCTACGGTTTGGATGCCATGTAGTGATTTTAGCCTAGAAACAAGTAATTCTAGTTCCTCTTTATCGTGTACAAATACTTTTATAGTACCCTCAAATAGGCCTTCTTTGGATTCGATGGTAAGGCCTGCAATATTGATGCGGAGATCGCCACTAATGATATTGGTAATTTTATTAATAACACCAACATCATCTAACCCTACAATTTTAAGGCCAGTTAAGAACGATATTTCTTTGTTTTTCGCCCATTTGGTTTTAACCACTCGGTGTCCATAGTTGGCTAGTAATTGAGTAGCATTGGGGCAGTTGGTTCGGTGTATGATCAGTCCCTTTCCGGTACTCACAAATCCAAACACATCGTCACCTGGAATCGGATTGCAGCATTTTCCCAGCGCGTACATGATTTTGTCGCTACTTTCTCCAAAAATGATGAGTTCCGAGTCTTTTTTAGAGTAGGTTTTGGCAGCCCCAGCCTCTGTGCTTGTTTCCGGGATGGTGGGCTTTGGTTTAGGTATTTCTATTTTGTCACCTAGTACTAAAAAGTCTTTAAGTTCTTTAAGGTCAATAGATTTGGTAGCAATTTTATAATGTAAATCCAGTGCCGAAGGAAGTTTGTAAAAATGTACGAGCTCTTCCATATTATGCTGGCTATAAGCAGCACCCATACTTTCTAATTTACGTTGAAGCACATATTTACCATCTTCAGCGATGGTTCTTTTTTCTTCACGTAATGCATCTTTAATTTTATTTTTTGCTTTCGCTGTTACCACAAAACCAAGCCAATCTTCGGAAGGTTTTTGTTTGTTACTTGTAATAATTTCTATTTGATCGCCACTGCGTAATACATGACTTAACGGCACTAATTTGTGTTGCACTTTGGCGCCAATACATTTGGAACCTACTGCAGAGTGAATGGCAAACGCAAAATCAAGTGCGGTACTTCCTGTGGGCAACATTTTTACTTCACCCTTTGGTGTATACACATAAATTTCTTCTGCTAAAAAAGACGTTTTAAAATCTTGTAAAAAATCGAGACCTGCGCCGTCTTGTGTACTTAACACTTCTCTGATTTGACCAAACCATTTATCAAATCGGTCTTCGGTGTCATTGCCTTCTTTGTATTTGAAATGTGCAGCTAAACCTTTTTCTGCAATTTCATTCATACGCTTAGACCTGATTTGAACCTCTACCCATTTACCTTGCGGTCCCATCACGGTTGTGTGCAAAGCCTCGTATCCATTGCTTTTGGGGTTGCTTAGCCAGTCTCTTAAACGCTCTGGCGATGGCATGTATTCGTCTGTAATTGTAGAATATACTTTCCAACAATCTTCTTTTTCTTTTTCGGGTGCGGAATCTAAAATAATGCGAATCGCAAATAAGTCGTACACTTCTTCAAAAGCAACGCCTTTCTTTTTTATTTTATTCCAAATCGAGTGAATACTTTTTGGTCGTCCATAAATTTCAAATTCAAAACCACTATTGGTTAATTTTTCTTTGATAGGTTTTACAAACTCATTGATATATCTAGTGCGTTCTCTTTTTGTTTCTGCTAATTTTTTTGCAATGTCTTTGTATGCAGCAGGCTCCATGTATTTCATGGACAAATCTTCGAGCTCTGTTTTTACATTGTACAGTCCCATCCGGTGCGCAAGCGGCGCATATACCCAAATGGTTTCGGAAGCAATTTTTAGTTGCTTTTCTGTTTTCATGAAATCTAGCGTACGCATATTGTGTAAGCGGTCTGCTAGTTTAATAAGTATCACACGAGGATCATCGGTGAGGGTTAATAAAATCTTTTTAAAATTTTCGGCTTGCTGCGAAGTATTGGTGTCCATTACCGTAGAAATTTTGGTAAGGCCATCTACAATTTTTGCAATTTCTGTTCCAAATTCACGCTGCACATCTTCGAGCGTAATATCGGTGTCTTCGACCGTATCATGTAAGAGTGCGCAAATGGTACTTCTAACACCAAGGCCAATTTCCTCTACACATATCATGGCAACGGCAATGGGGTGTAAAATATACGGCTCCCCACTTTTACGACGCATGGTTTTATGCGCATCGGCAGCCATTTCAAAAGCCTGTCTAACAAGTTCTTTGTCTCCTTTTTTTAATTTAGGTCGAAGGCTTCTAGAAAGGGCACGATAATGCCTAACGATTTCGTTTTTTTCCTGCTCGGCGTTTAAATTATATTTGGGAAGTGCAAGTTGGGCACTCATTTGCGGGTCCTGATCCATATCTTTTACGAATATACGAATTAGCCCGCTTTTTTTGTGCTTACATTTGCAGTTCAGTATGAGTACGTCTGCACCTAAAAAAGTTTTTAGTTTTTCATTGTTGGTTCGGGTTTTTAAATTTGTAAAACCTTACCGAGCCCAGTTTTATGGTAGTGTCCTACTCGCGGTTGTGATGGCCGTTTTTGCGCCGGTTCGTCCTTATTTAATTCAGCTAACGGTAGATATGGCTACCGGAAAATCAGTGCATGTTCCGGGCTGGCTTACTCTTTTTATTGCCAAGCAGCATTTGTCGGACGCTTCAAAATTTATTATTGCTGTAACGCTTTTTCAGGTAGTGTTTTTATTTGTTGAAACGGCTGTTCGGTTTTTCTTTTCATTTATGACAGCAGCCCTAGGACAGCGTGTGGTAAAGGATCTCCGCATAGCAGTCTATGAAAAAATTGTAGGTTTACATTTACGTCAATTTGATACAACACCCATTGGAACACTCACCACTAGAACCATTGATGACATAGAAAGAATCAACGATATTTTTTCGGACGGCCTGATTCCAATCATTGCAGATTTACTTACCATTATTTGTACACTGGGCACCATGTTTTGGATTAATTGGCAACTCACGCTGGTGAGTTTAGCCCCTTTTCCAATCATGCTCATTGCTACTTATTTTTTTAAAGAAAGTGTCAATAAAAGTTTTGTTGAAGTGCGCAATGCGGTAGCGAGTTTAAATGCATTTATACAAGAGCATTTATCTGGCATGGCTGTGGTGCAAGCTTTTGCTGCAGAAGGCAGAGAGCTTGGTAAGTTTAAAAAAATTAACGCCGAACACCGCCTCGCAAATATCAAAGCTATTTTTGCGTATTCTGTATTTTTCCCAATCGTAGAAGTAGTACTTGCCATAAGCACCGGATTACTAGTTTGGTTTATTGCTGGGAATGCACTAGACGCTGGCCTTTTAATGTCTTTTATATTGTATCTGAATCAGTTGTTTAGGCCACTCCGCGTGATAGCCGATAAATTTAATGTGCTTCAAATGGGTATGGTAGCCGCAGAAAGGGTGTTTAAAGTGATGGACAATCCCGACCAAATGCCCCCAGATAGCGCTGATAGCATTGACGCTGGTGTTTTAAAAGGGAATATCGAATTTAAAGACGTTTGGTTTGCCTACAAAGAAGACCAATACGTTTTGAAAGGAATCAATTTTTCTATTGGGGCGGGCCAGACGGTGGCGCTTGTAGGGCATACAGGCAGTGGTAAAACATCCATTATTAGCCTCTTAAACAGGCTCTATACCACCCAAAAAGGTGATTTACTTTTAGATCAAAAACCGCTAACCGCCTATACCCTAGAAAGCCTAAGACGCAATATTGGCGTGGTTTTGCAGGATGTATTTTTGTTTTCTGGATCCATACTCGACAATATTACGCTTCGAAATCCAGCTATTTCGGAGGAGGAAGTGATAAATGCTGCAAAATTGATGGGTCTTCACGATTTTATCATGCAATTACCGGGTGGATACCACTATCATGTGATGGAGCGTGGCGCTACTTTAAGTTTAGGGCAGCGCCAACTGATATCTTTTATTAGGGCTTTACTCTACAATCCATCGGTTTTGGTATTAGACGAAGCCACATCTTCTGTGGATTCAGAAACGGAGTTACTCATCGAAAAAGCCACCGAAACCCTCATAACTGGCAGAACCTCAATTGTTATTGCCCACCGACTCTCTACCATCAGAAAGGCCGATTTAATCATTGTACTCGACAAAGGGGAGGTTAAAGAGACTGGAAACCACGAAACTTTACTTCAAAAGAATGGTTTTTATGCCCGTTTGTACGAAATGCAATTTGAAAAGAAAGACCTCCTTTCTGTGTAAGTTTTGAGCCAAAAAAAGCCCGTTTTTTCTTCAATTTTAGTTGCTTTCTTTTACTGATTTCAGGGGTATAATCCCTATCTTTGCCGCAAATTTCGAGAAAGGTATGACGTTTAGAAGCATTAAATCTTTACTGGTAAAGACTTTCAGCGTTTTTTCGTTGCTGTTAGCGACCCAGGCATTTGCTGGGGAAAATCACACGCCGGCCACTCCAGAGGCGGGTGCTGTAGCGCCTGTTACCGCAGAAGCGCATGGTGCGAAAAAAGAAGGTGATTTTAATGTAACCGAAACCATTTTAGAGCATATCAAAGACGATCATAGCTGGCATTTGTGGGGACATAACTCACTTCATTTACCAGTAATCTTAAAAACGTCTAAGGGCTTCGAAGTTTTTTCTTCCGAAAAATTAGTAGATGAGCACCATGAGCCTGTTGTTTACAAAGGCAATTTTGATTACAAACTTATAGAGGGTAAAACAAAAATTGTGGATGCTGCCGGAAACGTTGATGAAGAAGCGAGCAAGCAACTCTGGGATTTTTCTATCACTAAAAACGTAGCAAGTTTATTTGTATCCGTTCTTATTTTGTTAGTAGTGTTGTTAACAGCTGCTGCAGCGTATAAAAAAACGGGTGTTAAATCGGCACCCAAAGGACTTCAATCTTTTATGGAGCCCATTATTTTATTTGTAAGAGATGAAGTTGCGGTTCCAAATATTGGTGCTAAAAAAGCAGGCAAATACATGCCGTTTTTATTAACCATTTTCTTCTTGATTTTAACGAATAACTTTTTAGGACTTATTCCTTTTTTCCCAGGTGGCGCTAACGTGAGCGGTAATATTGCTTTCACCATGACACTCGCTGTTTGTGTGTTTATTGTCGTGAATTTGAGTGCTAACAAAAGTTACTGGGAACATATTTTTTGGATGCCTGGTATGCACTGGAGCATGAAATTATTTTTAGCACCCATCGAGTTAATTGGGGTGTTTACAAAGCCTATCTCATTAATGATTCGTTTGTTTGCGAACATTACAGCAGGCCACATTCTAGTATTAAGTTTGATTTGTTTGATCTTCATATTCAAAACGGTTTTTGCTTCTGCAATTGCTGTTCCATTTGCTGTGTTTATTGGTATGATTGAGTTGTTGGTTGCATTTTTGCAAGCCTTCATCTTTACCATGCTTGCAGCAATGTATATTGGAATGGCCACAGAGGAGCACCACCATGATGCACATGGAGAAGCAGCACATCACTAAAAAAATAACAATAACTTTTTTTCAATAACAATTAAAACGTAAAAAAATGGTAGTAGGAAGTGTTGCCGCAATCGGCGCTGGATTAGCTGCTATCGGTGCTGGTATCGGTATCGGTCAGATTGGTAAAGGTGCAGTAGAAGGTATTGCACGTCAGCCAGAAGCTGCTAATGAAATCCGTTCAAACATGATCGTAGCTGCGGCTTTCGTAGAGGCAGTTGCATTGTTTGCAGTGGTAGTAGCCCTTTTGGGTAACGGCTAGTCCGTAAAATTTTATACAAGGTCTCGCGCAAAGGGCAACAGACCTTGTATTTTTTCAAGATTTTTTTTAATTAAGATAAATGTCTTTTATGTTGTTAGAGATCAATCCGCTGGTATTACCTGATATCGGACTTGTATTCTGGAACACCGTTGCATTCCTTTTACTACTTGTAGTACTCGGAAAATTTGCATGGAAACCTATTTTAAAAGCGATCAATGATCGTGAGCAAGGTATCGAAGATGCTTTAGCAAAGGCCGATAAAATGAAATCTGAATTAGCAGCAATGCAATCAGAAAATGAGGCTTTACTTGCAAAGGCACGTGAAGAAAGAGCTACTTTAATCAAAGAAGCAAAAGAAACCGCTGACAAAATGGTTGCAGAGGCTAAAGAAAAAGCAAAAGCGCAGTACGATGCTATTGTGGCTGATGCACAAGTTGCCATCAATCAACAAAAAAACGCAGCATTAACGGATGTAAAAAATCAAGTTGGTGCGTTAGTAATCGAAGTAGCTGAAAAAGTGTTACACAAAGAACTAAGCAACAAAGCTGCACAAGAAACGTATATCAACGAATTAGCTGAAGGCGTTAAATTAAACTAAGCAAAATGCCCAATCCAAGATTAGCAAGCAGGTATGCAAAAAGTTTATTAGACTTAGCCATTGAAAAAGGGCAGTTAGATGCAGCTTATGCAGACATGAAATATTTGCAGGCAGTATGTGCGGCTAGTGCAGAATTTGTAAATCTTTTGCGTAGCCCAATTATCAAGGCCGATCAAAAAAATAGCATTATCACAGCAGTTACTACTGGAAAGGTTAGTGAACTTACAGCTTCTTTTAATAACCTACTCGTTAGAAAAGGAAGAGAAAGTGATTTGCCTGAAATTGCAACTGCCTTTGTAGAACAATACAATGCTTTAAAAGACATTCATAAAGTTACGCTCACTACTGCTGTAGAAGTAAGTGCTGAATTACAAAATGCCATTGCGCAAAAAGTAAAAACAGCACATTCATTTGCAAGTGTAGAATTAACATCAAAAGTAGACCCTTCCTTAATTGGTGGGTTTGTGCTTGAGTTTGATAACAACTTAGTAGATGCAAGTGTAGTTAGAGATTTACGAGATATTAAAAAACAATTTCAGCAGAACTTATATGTTCCGCAGATGAAATAAACAATAACAAATCATCATTTATAAATAGAATATCATGGCCGACATTAAACCCGATGAAATATCAGCGATACTCAGACAGCAACTAAGCAATTTTAATGCAAGTGCTGATTTAGAGGAAGTAGGTACCGTATTACAAGTGGGAGACGGTATTGCCCGTGTATATGGCCTTAACGGCGTACGCAGTGGTGAACTAGTAGAATTTGAAAATGGAACCAAAGCCATTGCCCTTAACCTTGAAGAAGACAACGTGGGTGTGGTATTGATGGGCGAAAGCGGCTCTATCAAAGAAGGTGCTAAAGTTAAAAGAACTGGTAAAATTGCCTCTATTAAAGTAGGTGAAGGTGTTGTTGGTCGTGTGATCAATACACTTGGTGAGCCTATCGATGGTAAAGGTCCAATTGCTGGTGAATTATATGAAATGCCACTTGAGCGTAAAGCGCCGGGTGTAATTTATCGTGAGCCAGTTAAAGAACCATTACAAACAGGTATCAAAGCTATTGATGCGATGATTCCGGTAGGTCGTGGTCAACGTGAGCTCGTAATTGGTGACCGTCAAACTGGTAAAACTGCCATTTGTGTTGACACCATTATCAATCAAAAAGAATTTTACGATGCAGGCAAGCCTGTATATTGTATATATGTAGCAATTGGTCAAAAAGCATCTACTGTTGCTGGTGTTATGAAAACCCTAGCTGACAACGGTGCTATGGCATACACAACAATTGTTGCTGCTCCTGCTGCGGATCCAGCTCCATTACAATTCTATGCGCCATTTGCGGGTGCAGCGATTGGTGAGTACTTCCGTGATACCGGTAGACCTGCTTTAATTGTATTTGATGACTTATCTAAACAAGCAGTTGCTTACCGTGAGGTATCATTACTTTTAAGAAGACCTCCTGGACGTGAGGCATATCCTGGAGACGTATTCTATTTGCATAGCCGTTTATTAGAGCGTGCTGCAAAAGTTATCGCTAACGATGAAGTTGCTAAAAACATGAATGACTTACCTGCTTCTATCAAGCATTTGGTAAAAGGAGGAGGTTCATTAACGGCACTTCCAATTATCGAAACACAAGCGGGTGACGTTTCTGCATATATTCCTACCAACGTAATCTCTATTACCGATGGTCAGATTTTCTTAGAGGGTAACTTATTTAACGCAGGTATTCGTCCAGCGATTAACGTAGGTATCTCTGTAAGTCGTGTGGGTGGTAATGCGCAGATTAAGTCAATGAAAAAAGTGGCAGGTACCCTTAAATTAGACCAAGCTCTATACCGCGAGTTAGAAGCGTTCTCTAAATTTGGTGGAGACCTTGATGCTGCTACTAAATCTGTAATTGACAAAGGTGCACGTAACGTAGAAATCTTAAAGCAAGCTCAGTACACGCCATTTACCGTAGAAAAGCAAGTTGCGATCATCTACTTAGGTACACAAGGTTTACTTCGTGAAGTAGCTGTTAAAAACGTAAAAGAATTTGAAGCTCATTTCTTAATGGAAATGGAAAACAAATTACCTGAAGTTTTAGCTGCCTTCAAAAAAGGAGATTTACCTGAAGATGGCCTTAACAAAATGGTTGAATTAGCTAAAGGGTTAATGCCTCAATACAAATAATAGCACTGTCTATATTTTAAAAAGCCTCCACTTTTGTGGGGGCTTTTTTAGTTCGAACATCTTGACTACTTGTTTGTTATATTATTATGTCGTCAGTTATACAAGTGCAGGGTCTCACCAAAAAATTTGGACATCATTTTACAGCGGTCAATGATTTATCATTTTCTGTAAATAAAGGAGATGTGTATGGCTTTTTGGGTCAAAATGGAGCTGGCAAAAGCACTACCATTCGGATGCTCCTTTCACTCATCACACCAACATCGGGCAGCATCGAAATTTTTGGTATGCCACTACAAGCCAACAGGGCTGCTATTATGCAAAACGTTGGTGCTGTTATAGAAAAACCGGCGATGTATGAATACTTAACGGCGTATCAAAACTTAAAAATATTTTCTGCATTAAGTGGCGTATCAAAAACCAGGGTTCAACTACTAAACGAATTAGACGTTGTAGGCCTCGCTGCAAGAGCACATGATTTGGTGCGTACTTTTTCGCAAGGGATGAAACAACGACTTGCCATTGCCATGGCCATGGTCAATGACCCACAACTTATTTTACTTGACGAGCCTACCAATGGATTAGATCCACAAGGTATTGCAGACATTCGAAATTTAATTTTACAACTCAGTAGAGTGCAAGGAAAAACGGTTCTCGTTTCTTCTCACTTATTATCTGAAATCGAACAGGTTGCTACAAGGCTCATTATTATAGATAAAGGTTGCAAATTAGTAGAAGGCGATAGCAAAGATTTATTTGACAAGAGTAAAACGGTGGTTGCTATTCAAACCCTTAACAATATAGAAGCTACAAAGCAGCTCATGCAAACAAGCTGGGCTAGCCATGTACTCGTAGACCGTTCTTCATATAAAGAAATATGTATGCAGCTCGACGAAAAGCTACTTCCTACTTTACATAAAAATTTAGTTGAAATGGGTATTGGGGTATTATCTGTAAAACCCATGCATTCTTTGGAAGATTATTTTTTACGTATCACTTCAACGCCATCTTATGTTTAGTCTTGTTCAAGTAGAACTCTATAAAATATTTAAACGTCCAAGAACCTATATTGCTTTTGGAGCCGTGGCTGCACTTATTGGCATCATTCAGTTTGGATTAAAATTAGATGGCAAAAGTTACATCGATTTTATGATGAACGATTTAAGCAGTTCACTTGAAATTGATGGTAAAATATTAAACGGCTATTTGGTTTGCTATGTGATGCTTCAATTACTATTGGTGCACGTGCCGCTATTAATTGCACTGATTGCCGCCGATATGATTTCTGGTGAGGCCAATATGGGAACGCTGCGTTTATTGCTCATTAAGCCTTATAGCCGCACCACTTTACTACTCGCAAAGTTTATTGCAGCTATTATCTATACTTTGATGCTATTAGTATGGCTTGCGATATTGGCATTATTTGGAAGCATGCTTTTATTTGGCACCGACGATATGTTTTTATTAAAAACCAGTTATGTGGTTTTATTAAAAGAGTCGGATGTTTTTTGGCGGTACATAGGCGCCTTTGGTTTTGCAGCCCTTGCCATGACAACCGTTGCTTCTTTAGGTTTCTTTTTATCTGTTTTTGCCGAAAATTCAATAGGTCCCATTGTTGCAACCATGAGTGTGATTGTATTTTTTACTATTTTAAGTACGCTTAATATTCCCATATTTAATGCCATCAAACCTTATTTGTTTACAACGCATATGATTGGATGGAAAGAGTTTTTTGATATTAAAGTAAATGGATCCAACGAAGCCATTATTGGTAGTATTCAAAATCCAGAAAAAATAATTAAAGCATCAATAGTACTAGTTGCACATACCATTGGATTTTTTGTGGCTACATTACTTGTGTTTAGAAAAAAAGATATCCTTAGTTAATATTTGTGTATGAAAAAGTGTCGTTTGTTTATTTTATTTATGTTTTGTGCATCGCTTGCTATGGCGCAAGACGTTACGCAGCTTATTAAAAAAGTAAAAACAAAGCTTGAGCTCGTAGATAATTACGAAGCTACCGGTGTTATGAAAACGGATATCGCATTTATTAAAGCGCCCATCGGAAAAATTAAAATTTATTTCAAGAAACCCAATTTATTTAAAATAAAAAAAGAAGGTGGTATTTCTTTATTACCTAAAGGTGGGCTTTCTGTTAATTTAAGTTCACTCATTGCATCTTCAAATTATACCACCATCGATGCGGGTGTGCAAGATATTGGAGATAAAAAATTAAGGGTCGTTAAATTACTTCCCAACGAAGAAACAAGCGATGTAGTGATTAGTACGCTTTACATTAATGAAAAAGAAAGCTTAATAGAAAAAGCCATCACAACCACCAAAGAAAACGGAACCTATACGATGCTCATGAATTATGGCGCCTATAGTAATTACGGCTTACCTGATAAAGTAGTGTTTGAATTCAATACTAAAAACTACAAGCTACCCAAAGGGATTACTTTAGAATTTGAAGATGAGAGCAAGCCGTTATCTGCGGCGCAGCAGTTAAAAAATAAAAAAGGCCGTGTAGAAATTAGCTATAAAAACTATAGCGTTAACAAAGGTATCCCAGCAGCAATATTCAATTAAATTATTGCTCTTCAATTCTCTCATCTACAGCGCCAGCAAGCATTCGAGCACTTCTTTTGCGTAGTGGATTGATGCGCATTTCTTTGTAACCTTTTCTGGTTCTTATGATTTCGATGCACTCAAAAGTGGCAGCTACAAAAGAGCTATGATCCGCAATACCTTTTCCGGCGATATCAAAAGCAGTGCCGTGGTCTGGACTGGTTCTCACACCCGTTAAGCCAGCCGTAAAGTTTACGCCTTCTCCAATGGCAAGTGATTTAAATGGAATTAAACCCTGGTCGTGATACATGGCAAGTACGGCGTCAAACTTTTCATATTGACCTCTTGCAAAAAATGCATCAGCACTATAAGGGCCAAATACAAGCATGTTGTTTTTACGTGCTTCTGCAATGGCAGGTTTAATAATTTCAAGTTCTTCTTTGCCAATAAGTCCTTCATCGCCTGCATGCGGGTTAAGCCCGAGCACAGCAATTTTTGGTTTGTCAATGCTAAAGTCTTGTTGTAAACTGCTGTGCATCATTTTTAGTTTGCTCATGATGCCTTCTGCGGTAATGTATTTATTGACTTCGGAAATAGTAACGTGCTCGGTAAGTAGTCCAATACGTAAATTTTCGGCTACCATAAACATTAAAACGTCTTTGGTGCCAAACAGGTTTTTTAAATACGGGGTATGCCCACTATAATTAAAGGTTTCTGATTGAATATTTTTTTTATGAATAGGCGCGGTAACAAGCCCATCAATATGACCATCTTTTAGTGCTTGTCCGGCTGCTTCTAATGATAAGCGTCCGTATTTGCCACCAATGTCGTTGAGCTGACCAGGCGTAATCACCACTTCCTCTTCCCAGCAAGCATAAATATTTACTTGTTTGGGGTTGAGTTTAGAAAAGTCTCTACCACTTGCGTAGCTAAAATTTGATTCAGGTAGGCTTTTGCGGTAAAAATTGACACTTTTATTGCTAGCAAAAATAACCGGCGTGCAAAAATCAAGTAAACGACTATCGGAAAGCGTTTTAAGGATAATTTCTAATCCAATGCCATTTAGGTCACCACATGAAAATCCGATAATTGGTTTTTGCGTCTCAATACTCATCCGGGCTGTTTTAGACGATAAAATTACGAATATTTGACCCAATAATCGCATGTTTATGCGTTAAGCCTACTTGGTAGGCTAACTAGCACTTACGCCTTAGAATTGCTTACTTTTGCGGTGTGGAATATACACTCAAAAAATCGCTGGGTCAGCACTTCTTAAAAGACGAAAAAATTTGTCTTTCCATTGTGGATGCCATTCCAAACTGTGAGCGGCTAGTTGAAGTTGGTCCTGGTGCTGGCGCTATCACAAAATATATTTTACAAAAGCCCGCACTCGATTTTAAGGCGGTAGAATTAGATGACGAAAAAGTAGCGTATCTCGAAAAAACATACCCTTCTATAAAAGGTAAAATTGTACATGAAAGTATCTTAGATTGTGCGCCTCCTTTTTTGGAACCTTTTACGGTGGTTGGAAATTTTCCGTACAATATTTCTTCTCAAATATTATTCCGCGTACTGGAGTGGAAAGATCAAGTACCCGTGATGGTTGGGATGTTTCAAAAAGAAGTAGCCAAACGAATTGTATCTGGTCCGGGCAATAAGGATTATGGTATTTTAAGTGTGCTCGTGCAAGCCTATTACCACGCCGAATATTTATTTGATGTGCCTCCCGAATCATTTAATCCGCCACCTAAAGTAGATAGTGGTGTTATAAAATTAACGCGCCGTAGTGATGTAGTTGATATGCGTTCCGAAAAATCATTTATTGCTGTTGTAAAAGCAGCCTTTGGTCAGCGCCGAAAAATGTTACGCAATCCATTAAAAGGAATGTTTACCCCCGAAATATTGCAAGAAGAAATATTTACCAAAAGACCAGAGCAGTTAAGTGTAGCAGATTTTGCAGCACTCACATTTAAAATGAAATAAATTTAACTTGTGAAACCTATTGTTATTATCACCGCACCGGTTCATCCGTATCTTACGCAACGCTTGCAGGACAAGGGTTTTGAAGTTTTATTATCGGAGACAATTACCTACAACGAACTTGCCGCTATTATTTCTACAGCCACTGGACTTGTGGTGAGTACACGTATAAAAATTGATCAGGCCTTACTTGAAAAAGCAGTTGCACTCAAATGGATAGCCCGCCTTGGAAGTGGTATGGAATTAATAGATACGGAGTTTGCCGCATCTAAAAATATTGTTTGTGTAAGTAGTCCAGAAGGTAATGCAGGGGCTGTAGGCGAACATGCGATTGCGCTTCTATTAAATCTCATGAATAAAGTGAGTGCTAGTTTTGCAGAAGTAAAAAATGGCTTGTGGATTAGAGACGCCAATCGTGCCGATGCACTTTTAGGAAAAACAGTGGGCATTATTGGTATGGGTCATACAGGAAATGCATTTGCAAGTAGGCTTCAATCTTTTGGTGTGCAAATAATGGCGCATGATAAATACAAGCAGGAAACGGGTTTAAAAAATGTTACGTTTGTAGATCTTGCTACGCTCTGTGCAAACGCCGATGTGGTGAGTTTGCATTTACCATTAACCCCCGAAACACATCATTACGCCTCTACTTCTTTTTTTGCCAGCCTTGTAAAGTCGCCCTATTTTATCAATACTTGCAGAGGTAAAGTGGCAGATACTTCTGCACTTATTGCAGCCCTAAAAAATGGGCAAATAAAAGCCGCTGGTTTAGATGTGTTAGAAAACGAAAATTTAGGCACCTATTCCGAGGTGGAAAAACTGCAGTTAAACTGGCTCTGTAACCAGCCTAATGTGATCATTACCCCTCATATTGCCGGTTATAGCCACGAAGCCTTCTATTTAATGGCAAAAATTGTACTTGACAAGCTTGGAATCTGATTAAATTAATTATTTTTGACGTCCAACGCTGCAGTCAAATGTGGCGTTGTCTTTTTTTTATCCAACTTAAAGCTACTATATGAGTGATACGAATATGTATGTGACGATGGAGACATTTGAAAAAATGCGTGAAGAGTTACAAAAAATGAAATCTATTGACCGCCCTGCGGCCTCTAGAGCGATCGCTGAAGCAAGAGAGAAAGGTGACTTAAAAGAAAATGCCGAATACGATGCGGCCAAAGAAGCGCAGGGTATGCTTGAAGCAAAAATCAAGCAATTGGAAGGTGTGATTGCCAATGCTAAAATTGTAGATACCAAAACAATCGATACCAGCAAAGTAACCATACTTACCAAAGTGACGATCACCAATATGGCCACTAAAAAAACGGTTACCTACCAACTGGTTGGTGAAAAAGAAGCAGACTTGAAAGCACAAAAAATATCGGGTACTTCTCCAATCGGAAAAGGTTTGATGGGTAAAGTAGTGGGAGAAGTTGCAGAGATTCAAACGCCTGCTGGTGTTTTAAAATTCAGGGTAGACAATATCACTGTTTAATTATACTGTATGACTTTGTTTTCTAAAATCATTGCTGGAGAAATCCCTTCTTACAAAATTTTGGAAGACGAAAATTTTTATGCCTTCTTGGACGTGTTTCCTTTAGTGGAAGGACATGTACTCATTGTTCCAAAAAATGAAACTGATAAGTTTTTTGATTTATCAGATAGCTACCTTCAAAAAATATTGCTGTTCGCAAAACCTATTGCCGTAGCTATCGAAAAAGCATTTCCTTGTAACCGTTGTGGTATAAGTGTTGTAGGCCTTGAAGTGCCGCATGCGCATCTTCATTTGATGCCTATCAATAGTGCCAACGATATAAATTTCACCAAAGAAAAAATAAAGGTAACGCCTGAGTTATTGGCAATTGTGCAAAGTAAAATTCTAGCTGCCTTATAAGCATTTAAGGCTATTTTATAGTTTAACTTTTCCTGGATTTTTTGCAATAAAATCGTCCCATCCTTTAAATCCTTTTCCGCTCGCTGCTGCTAACGGTGATGAACTTTGGTAGTAATGACAAAGTGCAACGGCGAGGGCATCCGTGGCATCAAAGTATTGTGGCTTTACTTCAATTTGAAGGGTACGTTGCAACATTTGCCATACCTGATCTTTGCTTGCATTGCCATTTCCAGTAATGGATTGCTTTACTTTTTTGGGAGCATATTCGGTTACAGAAAGCCCTGTTTGCATGGCTGCTGCAATCGCTACTCCCTGTGCTCTTCCTAACTTAAGCATACTTTGTACGTTCTTTCCAAAAAAGGGGGCTTCAATTGCAAAAGTGGTGGGACGGTATAATTTAATAAGCTCTACAACCTTGGTATGAATCATTTCTAGGCGTGCATAAATATCCTTTTGCCCGGTTAGTTTTAAGGCATCTATAAGGATCACTTGCGGTGTGCTATTTGTGATGCGCAAGAGAGCATATCCCATGAGTTGGGTGCCGGGGTCAATGCCTAATATGATCTGGTCTTTTTTCAATTTGATGTGAAATTACATGCTTCCTTTGAGATTCTACCTACTTTTGCTGCACAAGCTTTCTTGTATCATCTAAACGCTGCTCGCACTGCAAAAGAAAATAAACATATTTGTTCAATACCTGGTTGCGCCCATCTTATTTGTATGGCTATGTTATTCTATTTACCATCAAATACATGAGCAAAAACAATTACCTAGTTTTATTGCCTCATTGCATCAAATACCAGTGGCTACTGCTTTTTGGTACCTGCTATTTATAACGATATTCACTGCTTTTAATTGGGGTTTAGAAGCTTTTAAATGGAAGCTTTTAACACATAAACTTCAACCACTTTCATTTAAAGCAGCCTATGCCGCAATTTTAACGGGACAGGCCGTTTCTTTTTCTAGTATCAATCGGGTGGGTGAATCTATTGGTAAATCAATGCTATTGTCAGATGGCAACCGTTTAAAAGGCGTGGTCCTTTCTTTTGTTGCAAGTGCTAGCCAACTCTTAGTTACGTTATTAGTCGGACTGGTTGCTACAATCTGGTTGTTTCCAAGTATTCGAGTTGCGTTGCAAGAACAATTGCATGTATCAGAAGATGTTTTGTCTGGGCTATATGCTTCTTTATTTGTTGTAGTTGGCTTGTTCATACTGTGTTATGCGGCTATTCCATTTTTTGCAAACAAACTGGCCAAGCGCTCCTTTTTTTCAAAATATGTTTTTTTAATCACATCATTACAATCCATTCCTAAGCGGTTATTGTTTCAGCTTTCACTTATTTCTGGGGCTAGGTATCTTGTATTTTTAT
The DNA here is from genome assembly GCA_018971025.1 of Bacteroidota bacterium. Classification (GTDB taxonomy): domain Bacteria; phylum Bacteroidota; class Bacteroidia; order Chitinophagales; family Chitinophagaceae; genus Sediminibacterium. The sequence continues at coordinate 46,533 of JAGWVE010000003.1, forward strand.
TTCAATATTTGTTAATTTTTACATTGTGCGGCGTAATGATAGATGCCTCAACAATCATGGCGCTTACTGCTATACTTTTTTTAATTCTTGCTATTATACCTACCTTAACGCTAGCAGAATTAGGTATAAGAGGAAAAGTGAGTTTACTTTTATTTGGCATCTATAGCTCAAATACCCTTGGTATTTTGGCTGCTGCAGGCGGTATTTGGTTGTTAAATTTGATTATACCCGCTTGCTTGGGTGGGATCATTTTATTACGTTTACAATATTTTAGAAAGCGGTCTTAATCCAAGTCAGATGTATAAAAAAATAACAGCCTACTTTTTTATTTGTCTTTTTCTGGCGCATCCAATAAAAGCGGGCGATGATTTTTGCGGCATTAGAAATTTTGCTTTTAATAGTGGGGAAGAAATTAATTATAATTTATACTACTCGGTAATTGGCTTATACCTAAATGCAGGTTCGGCAAAATTTACGCTTACGCAAGAAAAAATAAATGAAATACCTGCCTATCATGCCGTATGTTTAGGCAATTCCAATAGCCGTTATGATTGGATTTTTAAAGTACGTGACCGGTATGAAACCTATGTAGATACGCTTCATTTGCAACCCATTAAATTTATTCGAAACATAGAAGAAGGTAGTTATAAAAAGCAGGAAAATATCGTATTCAATCAACAGCTTAATACCGCAACAGGAGCAGAGGGCGTTTATAAAATCCCTAATTGTGTGCAGGATGTGGTGAGTTCTATTTATTATCTGCGCAATATAGATTTCAATAAATACAAGCCAGAAGATAAAATCCCTTTCAATTTGTTTTTAGACAATCAGGTGTACAATGTATATGTCAAATACCTCGGAAAAGAAACAGTAAAAACGCAGTATGGCACTTTCAATGCTATTAAGTTTAAGCCCTTACTACTTAAAGGGACTTTATTTGAAGGCGGCGAAAAAATGACTATTTGGGTTACCGATGATTTAAACCATATTCCGGTACGTATCGAAAGCTCCATTATTGTTGGGAGTATTAAAGCGGATATGATGGGCTTTAAAAATCTCCGTTATCCATTAAGTTCACTGGTTAAGTCTCGATAGCGGCTTCTGCAATTTTTATTGATGGCGTAATCAATTACAAATCTGCTAATGTAAAAGCTTCCCCGGCTCTAATACCTTTTTCTGTTTGTATGAGTTTTACGCATTCATGTGCCGCGTCGTGTTCAAAAAATAGTACATACTGTTTTTCAAGAGCTTCCTGCAAAAACGATTTTTTCTCCCCAAGGGTTGTTAACGGAAACATATCATAAGACATTACATAAGGCAGTGGTAAATGCCCTACAGAAGGCAGCAAATCGGCCATATAAACGATGGTATGACCTTTGTAATGAATTTGAGGTAGCATCATTTTTTCGGTGTGGCCGTGCACAAACCGGATATCCATATTATTTGTAAATGAAACGCTATTTAGTAATCCGTTACTTGTAAAATGAGTAGCAGGAGCATCTATAAATGATAGTTGACCCGATGCCTGAATAGGTAAAATATTTTCTTTTAGAAACGACGCTTTTTCACGTTCATTGGGAACCGTAGCCCAGTTCCAATGCGCTTCATTGCTCCAGTATGTGGCATTTTTAAAAGCAGGGATTAATTTGTCACCGTCTTTTTTAATAGATCCGCCGCAGTGGTCAAAATGTAAATGGGTTAAAAAAACATCGGTGATATCACTTGGGTTAAAACCATGTTTTGCTAAGGATTTTTCGAGCGCATCATTTCCATGTAAATAATAATGTCCAAAAAATTTAGGGTCCTGTTTCTCCCCCATGCCGTTGTCTATAAGTATTAAACGGTTATCATCTTCTATAAGCAAGCAGCGCATCGCCCAACTGCACATATTATTTTCATCTGCTGGATTGGTTCTATTCCAAATACTTTTTGGCACCACACCAAACATAGCGCCACCATCAAGTTTAAAATTTCCTGCGTTTACAGAATATAGTTTCATAGCGCTAGTTTGCTTTTGATGCGTGCAATTTATTTGCTTTAGCGGCTACACCTAGTAATATAAATCCAATTGCAAAAAACACAATCAGCACAAGGATTGAATTTCTTTGCGAGCCCGTCATTTCATTGATAAAACCAAAGCTAAACATGCCTATGACGATAGCTATTTTTTCGGTAACATCGTAAAAGCTAAAATAAGAGGTTGTGTCAGGCGTATCAGGCATGAGTTTGGCGTAGGTGCTTCTACTGAGTGATTGTATGCCACCCATAATAAAACCAACGCAAGTAGCTAGTGCATAAAACTGCATCACACCATCTCTTGGAAGCAAATAGCCCATAATACACATCACCACCCAAATAGATACGGTTATCATGAGGGTTGTAAAATTGCCTAATTTTTTGGAAAGCTTGGCAATGGCATAGGCGCCAGGTATAGCAACCAATTGAATAATTAAAATGGCAATAATTAAATTGGTTGTAGGAATATTTAGTTCGCTCTTTCCATAAAGGGTGGCCGCTAACATAACGGTTTGTACACCCATATTGTAAAAGAAAAACGCCGCCAAAAATCTTTTGAGCACAGGCATATGCGTAAGTAGTTTCCAAACTTTATGCAATTCTTTGTACCCCCCCGTAAATATGTTTCCTGAATGATTTTTGGTAGCAGGCTTCCCTTTTGGCAAGCGTCTTAAAGCCCACTGTCCAAAACCCCACCACCAAATACCAACTAGCAAAAATGAAAGTTGTGATGCTTTACCTGTTGTGATACCAAAAAGATCTGGTTTTAATACAAATACAAAACAAATGATTTGTAAAATAACGCTTCCGATATACCCCATTACAAAGCCTCTTGCGCTTACCCTGTCTTGATCTTCGGGGGCTGCTATTTCAGGCAGGTATGAGTTGTAAAATACAAGGCTACTCCAAAATCCAACGCATGCTATAATCATACAAAGGAGACCATATAGTAAATTACTGCTATCATAAAAATAAAGGGCACTACAGGCAATGCTACCCATGGTACAAAAGAAAAATAAAAAACTTTTTTTATTGCCTTTATAATCCGCAATAGAAGAGAGTACAGGACTCATGAGTGCAACAATAACAAACGCAACACCAAGGGCATAATTGTAGAGCGCTGTATTTACAAATGTTCTTCCAAATAAAGTAACGCTATCAACCGTTGTATCTGGATTACCATCGCCGGTAACGGCTTCGTAGTATGCCGGAAAAATAGTGGAAGTTATAACAAGGTTATAAACGCTATTGGCCCAATCATACATGGCCCATCCATTAATTACTTTTTTGGGTGCTGTTTGCATGCAATCGTTTTTGTTTTCTTAAAGATAAGGGCTTCAAGTGCAAAACAAAAGCGGCTGCCCAATTATTTTAATAAGCCTGTATAGATAAGGGCTAATAATGTGATACCAGCGATAATGCGGTACCATCCAAATAGTTTAAATCCATGCTTTTGTAGGAATCCTATAAAAAATTTAATAGCGATTAGGGCTACAATAAATGCAACGACATTGCCCACACCTAATAGGATCAAATTTTCTTTATTCAAAAGAATTTCTGGGGTTGTTTTATAGGCTTTTAAGAGCTTGTAACCAGTGGCAGCAGCCATGGTAGGAACGGCTAAAAAGAAAGAGAATTCTGCGGCTACACTTCTGGTTAATTTTTGTTGCATACCGCCAATAATGGTTGCAGCACTGCGGCTCATACCTGGTATGAGTGCTAGGCATTGCCAAAAGCCAATCATTAAACCTTTATTGAAAGTGATTTTTTCTTCTGATTCTACTATTGGTGCCTTAAATAAATTGTCTACAAATAGCAATACAACGCCACCTAACAGCAAGGTTACTGCAACCGTGATAGGGCTTTCTAATAATGCATCAATGGCATCTGATAAAACAAAACCAATAGCCAGTGCAGGCGTTACGGCCACTAATAATTTGATGTAAAATTTCCATTTATTGAGCGGAAAAAACTTTTTGTGGTAGAGTACTACCACCGATAAAATAGCACCTAGTTGGATACATACTTCAAAAAGTTTAGTGAAATCATCTGAGGCAATTCCAAGTAAGGAACTGGTGATAATCATATGCCCTGTAGAAGAAATAGGCAAGAATTCTGTTAGTCCTTCTACGATGGCAATAACAACAGCTTCAAATAAATGCATGAAAATAAATTGGATAAAAAAGAGATGACGCTAAAGCTTATTTCCCCTTTTTAAAGATGGCATAAATTTCAATCACAAACCCAAGAATAATGACAATTGGCGCAATGGTAATACGGGTAGTGCTATATACTTCTTTGGTATCAAACACAGCAGGGTCAGTGCTTTTGCCACCACTGAGTAAATAAAATCCAATCGCAATTACAAGCCCACCAATGAGCATCCAGGTGTAATTAGATTTTGTGAATAGGGTAGGTAAAGATTTTTTTTCCTGACTCATAATATGTTTTTGTAAATGTATTAAAATCGAAGATAAGAAGCGTTGTTTAATAAAGATCGTCTAGTTTCATTTTTAAATACTTGAGAACGCTTCGGTGCGTGCTGTACACAGAAATACCTACGCCCATTAAAATAAGACCACCGTATAAAAATAAGGTTACTTGAAAATCTCTAATGGCTTTTAATTGCGGAAATTGGCTTTCGGCCCAGCTTACAATGGTAAATACAAGCACAATGGCAATGCCTGAACTTATCAAACCATTAATGATCGCTCTAATGGTTAACGGCTTAATAATAAAGCCGCGGGTAGCACCCACCATTTGCATGGTTTTAATTAAAAAACGGTTGCTAAACATGGCAAGCCTAATGGTATTGTCAATGCTAATAATAACAATCGAACATAAAATAATGGCAACCACCAAAAAGATAAGACCAATTTTTGAAGCTCTTTCGTTAAGGCTGGTCACTAAACTTTTTGGGTATTGAAGATCGGTAAGTTGATTGCCATAACGGGCCATGAGCTCCGTAGCAATCTTGCTCAATGAATCTTGGTTTACGTACTCGGCCTTAGCGTAAAAATCTATGCTTTCCGGAAGCGGGTTTGAATCCAATATTTTAGCCCAATCTTCGCTGTTTTCTTTGTTCCAAATGGCCTGCGCCGTTTGCTTATTTACGTAGGTAACCGTTTTTGTATACGGGCGTTCCGCAATAAATGCCTGAATTTGACCAATGGTGTCTTTGTTAAGGGTTCTGAGGTAGGCACTTACGCGTATATCTTCCTTGAAAGTGTTGCCAACGGCATTGATATTTAAGAAAAACCAGCCCATAATACCCATAATAAGCAGTACGAGGGCAACGCCCACTATGCTATAGATATAATTAGGTTTGCTGCGTTTCAAAGACATTTTAGCACTATCCGTCATAGTAAATCAGGTAAATTGAGGTTATTTAGATTCAATTTCTTGTAAAATTGGGTTCTTTCACTGCTTTTCTGCTCGGCCTCAAAGGTAGTGTTTATGCCTAAAGGCTTACCTTTGCAGCTCAAAATAGAACCAATTTTCACTTAAGTATAACGTAAAAAATAGTTGTAAAGTATACGACTAGCAAAGAGGCTTGAAACATGGAATATAATTTTAGTGCAATCGAGAAAAAATGGCAGGCAGCTTGGAAAGCGTCGGATGCCTATAAGGTGAGTAATGAGTCTTCAAAACCCAAGTATTACGTGCTTGATATGTTCCCTTATCCAAGTGGTGCTGGCCTGCATGTAGGGCATCCGTTAGGGTATATTGCTTCTGATATTTTTAGCAGGTACAAAAGATTAAAAGGATTTAATGTGCTACATCCGATGGGTTATGACGCTTTTGGACTGCCCGCAGAACAATATGCGATCGAGCATGGCGTACATCCAGCAGTGAGCACCCATAAAAATATAGATACGTTTAGAGCGCAGCTCGATAATATTGGATTTAGTTACGACTGGAGTAGAGAAATTAGAACCTGTGACGCTACTTATTACAAATGGACGCAATGGATTTTTTTACAACTCTTTAATAGTTTTTACAACACGCAAAAAAGTAAAGCAGAACCCATTCAAAATTTGATTGAGACATTTGAAAAAAATGGTAATGCGGAGCATGAATGTCCTTCAGATGCAAGCATTCAATTTACGGCAGCTCAGTGGAAGGCGTATTCGAATCAGGAACAACAGCAAATTTTAATGCAGTACCGCCTTGCTTTTTGTGGCCATGGTGAAGTAAATTGGTGCGAAGCACTTGGTACCGTTTTAGCCAATGATGAAGTAGTCAATGGGGTGAGTGAAAGAGGCGGACATCCAGTGGTAAAAAAGAAATTACGTCAGTGGTATTTACGCATCACTGCTTATGCAGATAGACTCTTGTCAGGCCTTGATACCATTGAGTTTAGTGAAGCCATGAAAGAAATGCAAACCAACTGGATTGGTAAATCTTATGGCGCCGAAATTGATTTTAAAATTGCTTCTGCGGCACTCGATACAGACGCTACCTTAACTGTGTACACCACAAGACCTGATACTATTTTTGGTGTCGATTTTATGGTGGTAGCGCCGGAGCATGATATCATTGCAGCCATCACAACTAAAGAACAACAAATTGCTGTAGACAATTATATCGCGTATGTAAAAAGCAGAAGTGATAGAGAGCGTCAAGCAGAGAAAAAAATATCCGGTTGCTTTACGGGCGCCTTTGCAGTGAATCCATTTAATGGTAAACAAATTCCAATTTGGATTTCTGAATATGTATTAGCAGGGTATGGCACTGGTGCAATTATGGCAGTTCCATGTGGCGATGAGCGTGATCACAAATTTGCGCAACATTTTAATATTCCAATCACCAATATTATTGGAGATGCTTATGATGGTACCGAAGCCAACGCAACAAAAGATGCCCCACTATTTAATAGTGATTTCTTAAACGGCATTATCATGCGCGACGCTATCGAAATTGCACTTGCAAAATTAGAAGAGCGCGGCATTGGCAAACGCAAAGTGAATTATAAAATGCGCGATGCGGCTTTTAGTAGACAAAGGTATTGGGGTGAGCCTTTTCCGGTACAATGGAACAATGGCGTTGCGGTTGCATTAGATGAAACGGAGCTTCCATTGTTACTACCTGAGGTAGATTCTTATAGTCCGGGTCCAGAGGGTGAAGGCCCGCTTGCCAATATTCCAGCATGGGTAGAAAAAGAGCTGGAAACCAATACCATGCCGGGTTACGCAGGTAGTAGCTGGTATTTTTTACGCTATATGGACCCACACAACACGGATGTATTTTGTGACCGTAAAGTAAGTGATTACTGGAACCAGGTAGACTTATATATTGGTGGTACCGAACATGCGGTAGGGCATTTGTTATACAGCCGTATGTGGACCAAAGTTTTATTTGATCTTGGTCATATTGGTTTTGACGAGCCGTTTAGAAAGCTCTTAAACCAAGGCATGATTCAGGGAAGCAGCCGTTTTGTTTTCCGTAAAAAAGGAACCCAAGTATTTGTTTCGGCAGGACTTGTGGGAAATACAGAGGTAGATAAATTACACGTTGATGTAAACATGGTGGACGGCGTAGAATTAGATATGGAAGCGTTTAAAAAATGGCGCAACAATGAATACGCAAATGCAAGTTTTGAATTGGAAAACGGAAAATATATCTGCGGCGTTGAGGTTGAAAAAATGTCTAAGTCTAAATTCAATACCGTTAACCCAGATATTTTAGTAGAAAAATATGGTGCCGATACATTTAGAATGTATGAAATGTTTTTAGGCCCTGTCGATCAAAGCAAACCTTGGGATACTAAAGGTATTGAAGGGGTTCACCGTTTTATTAAAAAATTATGGCGCTTGTTTTTTGATGAAGAAAAAGGTGCTGTATACAACACTGAACCAGCTAGCCCCGAAGCATTAAAAATATTACACCGTACCATTAAAAAAATTGAAGAAGATACAGAGCGCTTTAGTTTTAATACAGCCGTGAGTGCTTTTATGATTTGTGTGAATGATTTAGCAGATATTAAATGTCATTCGTTAGAAGTATTGTCGCCGCTACTTGTTTTATTAACGCCCTATGCACCACATGTGGCCGCAGAGTTGTGGACCGCGACTGGTAATGAAGGATCTGTGTTAGACGCAAGCTATCCTGTTTTTGATGCAAAGCATGTCACAGAATCTTCTAAAGAATATCCAGTAAGTATCAACGGAAAAGTGCGTACCAATATTTCTATTGCACTAGACGCTTCTGAAGAAGAAGTTACAGCGATTGTTTTAGCAGACACCCTCATTCAAAAATGGATGGAAGGAAAGCCTGTTAAAAAATTCATTTTTGTAAAAGGTCGTATGATTAATGTGGTAGTGTAGAACTGCTCTTTTTTAACTAGATTTGAAACATGTCTAACGCCAATTTAAATACCGACGCCTCTAATTTAACTTCTGCAGACAAGGAGTTTGAAAACGCCATTCGTCCATCCGAAATCAATGATTTTTCGGGCCAGCCTCAGCTCATAGAAAACCTAGTTATTTTTATTAAGGCTGCAAAGCTTAGAGGCGAAGCATTAGACCACGTTTTATTTCATGGCCCTCCCGGACTTGGTAAAACAACCCTGAGCCGTATTGTGGCCAATGAACTTGGCGTAAATATTAAAGAAACGTCGGGCCCAGTTATAGAAAAGCCAGGCGATTTAGCAGGCCTACTAACCAACTTAGGCCCTAACGACGTTTTGTTTATTGATGAAATTCACCGCTTAAGCACTGTTGTAGAAGAATATTTATACGCTGCGATGGAGGATTTTAGAATTGACATTATGATTGATTCTGGCCCTAATGCACGTAGTGTTCAAATCAATTTAAATCCATTTACACTGGTGGGTGCTACCACTCGCTCTGGTTTATTAACGGCGCCATTGTTATCACGTTTTGGTATTAAATCAAGGCTCGAATATTACCAGGCCGATACCCTTCAAAAAATTATTGAAAGAAGTGCTACCATTTTAAACACAAAAATAAATACGGATGCTGCATTTGAAATTGCGCGCAGAAGTAGAGGGACACCTCGTATTGCCAACGGACTACTTCGTAGGGTTAGAGATTTTGCACAGGTATTAAATGATGGCAAAATTGATTTAGGTATTACGCAACATGGGCTCAAGGCATTAAATGTAGATGCGCACGGACTAGACGAGATGGATAACCGCATTTTGCTAACCATCATAGACAAATTCAAAGGTGGCCCTGTAGGCTTAACCACGATTGCTACTGCAGTTGGTGAAGAAGCCGGCACACTTGAAGAAGTGTATGAACCTTTTTTAATTCAAGAAGGATTTTTGCAACGCACGCCTAGGGGTAGAGAAGTAACGGCCAAAGCGTATACACACCTTGGCCGTTTAGCAGGCTTATCAAATAAGCCCAATTTATTTTCTGAGTAATGATGACTAAGGAGCTACGAGTCTAAATCCGTTACCATGAATGTTAACGATTTCGATTTTTGTATCCTCTTTTAAGTACTTGCGTAATTTGGCAATATACACGTCCATACTTCTTCCATTAAAATAGGTATCGCTGCCCCAAATCTTTTTGAGCGCTCTTTCTCTTGGAAGTAAATCATTTTTGTGTTCCGCTAACATTTTTAGTAGTTCATTTTCTTTAGGAGATAAAATATGAACGGTAGGGCCAATTTTTAATTCACGAAGTCTTGGATTAAAATGATAACCTCCTAAATCAAATTCAATATTGTCATTGATCTTATTTTCCTCTTCGCCACGCTTAAGCATCGCTTTGATTTTTAAAAGCAATACTTCACTGTCAAAAGGCTTGGTAATATAATCGTCAGCACCAAGCTTATAACCCTGAATAATGTCTTCTTTCATGGTTTTTGCACTTAAAAAAAACAGGGGTATGTCTGGATCAACGTCTCTAATTTCTTCGGCTAGTGTAAACCCATCCATATTGGGCATCATCACATCCAACAAACAAATGTCAAACTTTTCGCGCTGAAAAGCGGCCAATCCCAAACGGCCATCGCGCTCTAGTGTAACATCGTAATCTGTGAGTTCTAGGTAGTTTTTTAAAACCATACCTAAGTTGGTGTCATCTTCACAAAGTAAAATCTTGTATTTTTTTGCTTCTTCCATGGGACTATGTTTTATGTGAAATAAAGGTAAATTAATAAGTGTTGATGCAGTTGAACTTCCAATATTTTGTTAAAACAAATTTAGGCGAGCTGTATGGTGCCGTCTTCGTTCATTATCAATCTGTTCTCAGATTCTAAAAACCGAATCACTTCCCAGGTATTTTCTTTTTTATCGTCTCCAATGGTAGCAATGATATGAGCAGTAGGGACGGGTGTTTTGCCAACTTGAGCAAGTAGGGCTTTTTCTATGGCAGCAAAGCCCGCATCGTCTATTTTATTTTTTTTCTGTGACAGGCAGTAATCGCAAATGCCACAAGGGTCTTTATCAATATCTCCAAAATAGTTGCCTATAAAAACACTGCGACAACAGCCTGGGTTTGTTGCAAAGTGTATAAGGGTGTTTATACGGTCCGTAAAAGCTTTTTTTCTTTTGAGGTACTGATCTTTATCAATGTGTAAAAAAGCGGCAGGCGCACGGTTTACTAAAAAGTGAATTTGCGGTGTTTCTTTTTGAGGCAAATATTCTATAATACCCATCGCCGCTAATTGCTGAAGCTGCTTTTGAACGCCCATTGCATCTAGTTTACAGATGCCTCCCAATCTCTTTTCAAATACCGAAATACGGTTATCAAAAATGCCCTGGTAACTTCTTAATAGTGCTTTAATTAGGGGTTCAAATACAGGATAAGCTTCTTCAAAAGTTTCTAAACTTTTTTTGGAACAAGTAAAGCAAACCTGCGTGGGTAAAAATATATTTTCTGAAAACTGAATATGTCCTTCAAGCTCCAATACTTTTAATGTTTGGGTAACAATTGCAAGGTCTAATTTAAAATTATTGCAAAACTCCAATACATTAAAATCATAATAGCTGCCTTCACCAATTCCTACAGGTAATTGTAAATAATTGGCAATGGCTTGATAAATATTTTTTATAGTATCAATGGATGGAAACCTAGTCTCATGAAGGTTACGGGCCTTTGTAATATCGGCACTGGTGGCTAGTAAAACGGCGTATGCTTTTTTACCGTCACGCCCAGCTCTACCTGCTTCTTGGTAATAATTTTCGAGGCAGTCAGGCATGTCGTAATGAATAACAGTGCGTACATCGTCTTTATCGATACCCATACCAAATGCAGAAGTACACACCATGATGCGCGTTTCTCCAGTCATCCATTTTTTTTGTTTAAGCTGCCTTTCTTCAGCGCTGAGTCCTGCATGGTAATAATCGGCGCTAATTTTTTGAAGCATCAATAATTCGGTAATATCTTTTGTTTGTTTTCTAGTATTGCAATAAACAATACCACCTCCTTGTACACTTTTAATAATTTCGAGGGTCTTATTGATTTTACTTTCTACTTCAAAATAACTATAAGAGAGTGCTGGACGCTTGTAGGGTTGTCTAAAAATAGCGTGCTCCTTAAACGATAGTTTTTCTATAATGGTTGCTTCTACTTCTTTGGTAGCAGATGCTGTTAGTGCAATAACGGGTACGCCACGAAGTTCTTTTCTAAGATCTGCAATGCGCAAATAGGGTGGTCTGAAATCGTACCCCCACTGCGCAATACAGTGAGCTTCGTCCACCGCAATCAGTGAAATGTCTAATGCAGGTAAATATTCTTTAAATAAATTAGATTCTATGCGTTCTGGTGATAGGTATAAAAACTTATAAGCACCACTTGTACATGCTTGCAGTGTTTCTTTAACAGCGCCAAAAGGCATGCCACTATGAATGACTGCTGCATCAATTCCTTTTTCTTGTAGGTTGTTTACCTGATCTTGCATGAGCGCAATAAGTGGGCTGATAACTAGGCACATGCCATCTTGCATGAGTGCGGGTACCTGAAAACAAATTGATTTCCCACCTCCAGTGGGTAATAATGCCAACACGTCTTTTTGTGCCAATACCGCATCAATGATGTCTGATTGTAGTGGCCTAAACTGCGCATGCCCCCAATATTTTTCTAGTATTTGTAATGGTGTAGACATGCGGCGCTTAACGTGTTACTCTTTTAAAGTTGAGTCTGATAGAATTGACCGCAAGTACTACATCGCTAAGGCCCATTACAAGTGCGCCAAAAGTTGGATTTAAAAAACCAAGTGCAGCAACTGGAATGGCAACAATATTATAAGCAAAAGCCCAAAATAAATTTTCTTTAATGGTGAGGTACGTGTGTTTGCCAAGGCCTAAAGCGAGCGGTAAATTTTTAATACCATGGTTCATGAGTACTACTTGTGCACTTTGCATGGCTATTTGTGAAGCCTCACTTAATGAAACGCCAACCGTGGCTTTAGCAAGGGCTGGCGCATCATTGATGCCGTCGCCTACCATAACCGTAGGTGCTTGTTGGGTTAGGCTTCCAATTTTATCTAATTTATTTGCGGGTGTTTGTTCGTAATAAAATTCTGTGATACCTAATTCATTTGCAACGAGTGCGCATTTCTCTTTTTTATCACCACTTAATAAAATAGGTTGAAGCCCCATGCGTTGAAGTGTTGCGATTACTTCTTTAGCTTCTGGTCTAATTTCATCTGCCACATCGATATAGCCGAGTAAAATATTATTTTTTAGAATGTAAACATTGTGGCTATGGTCTGTGGTATGTTGTGTGGCAACTTTAAAAGATCCTGCGATATAGGTATTGCCTTCTTTATCAGTGGCAAACATGCCAAGTCCTTTTTGCTCTTCTATTTTTTGCCAGCGAATATCGTCTTTTGTTTTCCATGCAGTTGCTATAGCATTTGCAATAGGGTGGTTGGCATATTTTTCTAATGAAAAAGCAATTTGCTTAAAAGTATTTTCATCAATAGCTGCAGTTGGGGCGAGCGTAAAATTTGTAACGGTAAATTTTCCTGTAGTAAGCGTTCCGGTTTTGTCAAAAACAACCTGCTTAATGCTTTTGAATATTTCTAAGCTTCTGGCATTTTTAAACAACACGCCATTACGAGCAGCTCTACCTAGCCCAACCGCAATGGCTGCAGGTGTTGCAAGGCCCATGGCGCAGGGACATGAAATAACGAGTACGGCAATCCCTCTAAGTAGCGAACTGCTAAAAGGGAGGGATGCAAAAAAATAATTACCTACAATGGTTAGTAATGCAATACCAATAACAGTAGGTACAAAAATGGCGCTTATTTTATCGGCGAGTTGTTGAACGGGTGGCTTTTCTGTTTGCGCCTGTTTTACGAGGTGTAAAATATTCGCAAGCACCGTATTTTCTCCAACTGCTGTTATGTATGCTTTGATGGTGCCCGATTCTACCATGCTACCACCAATGAGCAGGGCATTCATTTTTTTAATAACGGGTACGCTTTCGCCAGATATAATGGCTTCGTTAATACTGGCTTCTCCCCATAAAACTTTACAATCCATGGGTACTGTTTCACCATTTTTTATAAGTACGATATCGCCTACTTTTAAACTAGTATTTTCTACCGGGAAAACCAGCTCTTGGTGGTTTTCATCAAAGGCAATAAGATTGGCCATTGTCTTTTGCGACACCGCTAATTTTTTTAAAGCAGCTTGCGTTGTTTCTACCGATCTATCTTCAAGCCAGTTGCCCAAAAAAACGAGTGTTAAAATGGTAGCCGTGGTTTCATAAAATAAATAATGTTCGGCTTCTCCAATAATAGTTCCATACAAACTATATCCAAATGCAGCAACGGCGCCAAGTGCTACAAGCACATTCATATTGGGTATGCCTTTTGCAATACTAAGGATCGCACTTTTCCCAAAATAAGACATCCCTACTACAAAAACTGGAATCGTTAAACCCAGTTGCACATAGGGGTTCATGAGTATATGAATATGTACACCTGGAATCATGTGCAGCATAAGTGGCAACGTAAAAGCCAAGCAAAACCAAAAACGTTGTAAGTGCGAACTAAATATTTTTTTTGAAGTATTGTTTGTTTCTAAACCTTCTCCAGCCACCTGGTAGCCTAATGCTTCCACTTCTTTTTGTAATGCTTTTTTATTGGTATTTGCGGGGGCGTTAAAACTGACTTCGCCACCCATAAAATTCACCTTAACATCCTGCATACCTGAGCCCGTAAGCACTTTGTCTACGCTAAGTGCACAGTTGGTACAGCTCATGCCTTTTACCTTCCAATTCACTTTTTCCATAAGACCTATTTTGCTACAAAGTTACTTCATTCGGAGGCCTTTGTTTGTATATTTGTTGCATGGATCAAAATTTTACCCTAGACCAAATCAAGGAAGTAGCCGATACCGTTTGGGCCGAGGGAAAAGACACCCCTATTTGGGCCTTTTATGCCCCCATGGGTACGGGTAAAACGACACTCATCCATGCAATTTGTGAATCATTGGGTGTTACCGACACCGTGAGTAGTCCAACTTTTGCACTCGTCAATGAATACCAGCATACGGGGGGCAGTATTTTTCATATGGACTGGTACCGATTAGGGTCTTTGGAAGAAGCCATTAGGGCCGGCATTGACGAGCATTTACATAGTGGCGATACTTGTTTTATTGAATGGCCCGAAAATGTACCTGCGCTTTTAACGGGGCCGGTATTTGAAGTACGCTTATCGCTGATGGATGAAAAAACGAGGCATATATATTCTATTGTAAAATGCTAACTTTATAGACAACCCAGCTAGTCACTAGCAAACACAAATTATTATGGCTACTAGTAAACCTACTATTTCTACTTCTTTTTTATACGAAACCCTCGAAGAAACGTTAGATATCAAACCACTTGGTGCAAAACTGCATATTGGAATTCCCAAAGAAACGGCGTTTCAGGAAAATAGAATTGCATTAACGCCAGAGGCGGTGGGTGTTTTGGTTTCCAATGGAAATGAAGTTTCTATCGAACATTTAGCCGGCGAGGGTAGTCATTACTCCGATGCCGATTATAGTGAAGCGGGCGCTAACATTGTATTTGATAGGCATGAAATTTTTAAGTGTCCAATACTTGTAAAAAGTGCACCCATTGTTTCTGCCGATCTACCTTTATTACAGCTCAATCAAATTATTATTTCTCCCATCCATTATTCTGCGTTACAGCAGGATGATATTCAAAAAATGATGGAGAAAAAAATTACAGCATTAAGTTTTGAAAATTTTAAAGACGCCAGCGGTACTTATCCAATTGTGCGCAGCATGAGTGAGATAGCGGGTAGTGCCGTTATGCTTATTGCGGCACAGTACCTCAGCAGTTTTAATAAAGGCAAAGGTGTGCTACTAGGCGGTATCAGTGGTATTCCGCCAACTAAAGTAGTGATTGTGGGTGCAGGCATTGTTGGAGAAAGTGCTACCCGCAATGCACTTGCATTAGGGGCTTCCGTAAAAGTATTTGACAACGATATTTATAAGCTAAAGCAACTACAAAATAATTTGGGCCAGCGCGTTTGGACGTCTGTGTTAGAACCTAAAATTTTAGCCAAGCAATTAAAAACTTGTGAAGTGGCAGTAGGTGCATTAAGCAACGAGTATGGTAGAGCACCTGTTGTGGTTACCGAAGAAATGGTAGCTGCTATGCGGCCTGGGAGTATTATTATTGATGTTGCCATTGATAGAGGAGGATGTTTTGAAACCAGTGAATTAACGAGTCATGAAAAACCAACTATTGTAAAACATGGCGTTATTCATTATGGTGTTCCCAATATTCCATCTGGTTTTGCAAGAACGGCGAGTCAGGCCATTAGCAATGTACTCATGCCACTGATGCTCAAAATTAGTGATGAGGGTGGACTAGATGAAATGTTATGGCACGATATGAATTTTAGAGAAGGTATTTATTTATTTAAAGGCGCTTTAACCGATTTTTATATCAGTCAAAAATTTGATTTAAAATACACCGACCTTAATTTACTCATTGCCAGTAGGCGTTAATCAGCTTCAACAAAAAATCATGGAAAGAAGAAACTTTTTAAGAAACAATATGTTAGCGGGTGCTGCACTGGCAGCGGGTTCTATGCCTTTATGGGGTAAAGCAGCTAATACAAAAACAGTAAATGCAGGCATGCTCGATCCAAAACCCTTTACTGCCGATTATGCTTTTCATGATGGCATGTTTAGTGCGCATGCAGGCCCTGATTTTATTGAGCAAATCAAATTTGCACATAGTGTGGGATTTAGATCTATTGAAGACAATGGCATGATGTCACGCACACCTGAAATGCAACAAAAAATTGGAGATACACTAGCCCGTTTAAACATGCGCATGGGTGTGTTTGTAATTGCTTATGATAACTGGCCACTTCAAACGTCTTTAACAAGTGGCGATAAGCAGTGGCGCGAAAAATTTATAAAATATTGTAACGATTCGGTAGAAGTGGCAAAAAGATGTGGTGCCAAATGGATGACGGTAGTGCCAGGAAATTATGACCGCAAACTTCCAATGGGTATTCAAACGGCTAGGGTTATTGAGTCGCTTAGGTATGGTGCTGAAATTTTAGAGAAGCATAATTTAATTATGGTATTAGAGCCATTAAGCGATACCCCTGATTTATTTTTAAGAAACACAGATCAAACCTATGCAATATGCAAGGCAGTGAATAGCCCTTCTTGTAAAATTTTATTTGACATGTACCACATGCAAAGAAATGAAGGTAATATGATTGCCAATATCAATTTATGCTGGGATGAAATTGCCTATTTTCAAATAGGAGATAATCCGGGTCGCAACGAGCCGGGTACTGGCGAAATGAATTACCAAAATTTGTTCAAACATATACACAACAAGGGCTATAGAGGTATTTATGGTATGGAACATGGTAAGGCAGGATCTGGTAAAGAAGGTGAAATTGCACTTATTAATGCGTACCGTAATGCCGATAATTTTACTGAGGGAAGCTAACTTTTCCCATGCTAAGTGAAGGTGATCCAGCTACTGCTTCATTGGCTAAAATAGCAAACAACACCGCCTCTTTTGCATCCGGATGAATACCCAATGTTTCTAAATTTTTAAAAGAAGCATTCGGGCATAAGTTTTGTAACTGCTGCATAATGTAGGCATTATGTATACCACCGCCACTTGCATAAATGACTAAATCTTTACTTGTGTCATTCACAACTTTACGAATTCCATCTGTTATTGTACGCGCTGTAATATAACTCAGCGATGCAATCATATCTGGATGCGCCATGTTTATTATGCCAGCGGTTTTACAAGCGGCCTCAATAAAGCTTAGGTTAAATAATTCGGGTCCAATGGTTTTAGGGAATGCAGCACTAAAAAATGGATGCGCTAATACAGCGTTTACAAAGGCTTCGTTAATGCTACCCGTGCTTGCAATGTCACCATTTGCATCATAGCTAAGGCCATCATAGTTTGCTTTCACATAACTATCAATAAGTGTATTGGCGGGGCCTACGTCAGTACTAATAATATGGGTGGTTTGTCCGGCAGGTAAATACGTAAAATTAGCAATGCCACCCATATTTAATAAGACTCTATTTTCGGTTTCACTAGCAAATAAAATATTGTCGCCAAATAAAGCCAGTGGTGCACCTTCGCCGCCCGCTGCAATATGCTTTTGTCGAAAATCACTAATCGTAATAATGCCTGTTGTAGTGCTTAGGATATCACCATCTCCAATTTGCAATGTTGCGTTGCCATAACCACTTTGCGGATGCATCGAAGTTGGCGCATGGTAAATGGTTTGGCCATGACTTGCTATTAAATCGATACTTGAATTTTTGATACCCCAACTTGCAAGTGCCGACAAAACCATGCTAGCATGAACCTTAGCTATATGTGCATGTAAAATGGTTACTTGTTCAAGATTTACATTTTTAATTGAAAATATTTGAGCAATAGCTGCTTTAAATCCAGCGTCGTATGGAATAGTAGTGTGGTGTGTGACGTTTATTTTTGTGTGCTTGCCACTACCCATAATTTTACAAACAGCAATATCAAGCCCATCAACAGAAGTACCGCTCATGAGTCCAACAATGGTTCTTTCATGGCTACCTGCAATGCGGTAAAGGGCTTCGATATTCGGGTTCATGCTTATTTGTACTTTTTAATATCAATCACTTCTTCACAAAAATTATATTCTAAAGAATCATTACTGCTTACAATAATTAATTTATTAGATGCATAGTTTTGAATAAGTGAATGGTAAAGCGCATAACCTGTTTCGTCTAAGTTGGTACAGGGCTCATCTAAAAATAAAACAGGCACATCAGAAAAAATGGCCTGTGCTAATTTTATACGCTGCTTCATACCGCTTGAATAATACCTGATTTGTTTGTTGGCGGCAGCAGTAAGTTCAATGGTTTCTAATATGCTACTAGGTGTTATGCCCGGCATAAATGATTTAAAGCTTTCATGAAAAGCTAAAAACTCAAGCGCGGTCATTTCTTCAATGAGTGTGAGATAAGGCGCGCAAATGCTAAGCTGCATATAGGCATTTTCAGGCGCCAATACGTTACCTGCTTTGCTGTATTGGATTTGCCCTTCCGATAAAGTGGTACTACCTGCAATTGTTTGCAGTAATGTGCTTTTGCCAGAACCATTGGGCCCTGTAATCGCATATTTTTTGCCTGTGATAAACGTATGGGATAGTCCGCGAAAAATCCATTCCCGATTGTATTTTTTTCCAGTTTGCTCGAGTTGGATTTGCATGGTATTAATCTTCTTCGCTTGCGCCTTTTACAAATCTTTTGATAATACCTCTACCACTTTCTCTAATAAATGTTACAATCTCGTCGCGCTCATCACTAGCTGGTAATTCTTCTTCAATAAATTCTAGCGCTTGTGTAGTGTTAAGCCCTTTATTAAAAATAATACGGTAGATATCTAAAATATGATTGATACGCTCTAATTCAAAACCTCTGCGTTTAAGACCTACACTGTTTACACCGCCGTAACTAAGTGGGTTGCGCACTGCCTTAATATAAGGAGGCACATCTTTACTTACAAGGCTACCTCCAGCAATGTAGGAGTGTTGACCAATGGTTACAAATTGATGCACGGCACTCACGCCAGCAATCCAAACCCAGTCACCTAAAACAACGTGGCCCGCTAATTGAACGCTATTGCTTAAAATACAATGGTCGCCTATAATACAATCGTGTGCGACGTGCGAGTATGCCATGATTAGGCAGTTGTTACCTACTTTGGTTTTCCAACGATCTGTGGTACCTCTATTGATGGTTACAAATTCACGAATGGTGGTATTGTCTCCAATTTCAACAGTTGTTTTTTCGCCATCAAATTTTAAATCTTGTGGAACAGCGCCCAAAACTGCGCCAGGAAATATTCTGCAATTTTTTCCAATTCTTGTTCCATCCATGATGGTTACGTTACTGCCAATCCATGTGCCTTCGCCAATAT
Source organism: Bacteroidota bacterium (assembly GCA_018971025.1). Classification (GTDB taxonomy): domain Bacteria; phylum Bacteroidota; class Bacteroidia; order Chitinophagales; family Chitinophagaceae; genus Sediminibacterium. The sequence goes on from JAGWVE010000003.1 coordinate 65,951, forward strand.
GAACATCACCATGAATAACGGTGAACGGATCAATTTTTGCGTTGGGCGCAACTTTTGCATTGGGGTCTATGTACGTATACGGATGTGTCATTTGTTTGATTTAAAGTGCTTCGGCTCTTTTTACAACTTGCGCTACAAGGTCTGCTTCTGTGGCAACTTTACCACCAACATAAACAGTACCGCGCATTTCGCAGATGCCTCTTCTGATTGGGTTTATAAATTCAAGCTTTAAAACCATGGTATCACCAGGTCTTACCATTTGTTTGAATTTACAATTGTCTATTTTTAAGAAGTACGTATCATATTGTCCTTCCGGCATCGAATTAATACATAAAATGCCGCCTGTTTGTGCAAGCGCCTCAATTTGTAAAACGCCTGGCATTACAGGGTTGCCCGGAAAGTGTCCAGGAAAAAACCATTCGTTGAAAGAAACGTTTTTAACACCTACTATATAAGTATCTGTTAACTCAATAATTTTATCTACGAGTAAAAACGGATGTCTGTGTGGTAATGTTTTTTCTATTTGTACCAGTGATAATACTGGAGGAACAGTAGGGTCGTAAACGGGCACATCTTTAACGTGTTTGTTTTTTTTGATGTACTGTTTAATTTTTTTAGCAAAAGCAACGTTACTGCTATGGCCTGGTCTATTGGCAATAATTCTTCCTTTAATTGGATAACCAATAAGTGCTAGGTCACCAACAATATCAAGTAGTTTATGTCTTGCAGGTTCGTTGGGGAAACGTAGTTCTAAATTGTTTAAATAGCCTTCGCTTTTAACTTCAATTTTTTCGCGCTTGAACACTTTTGCAAGCCTTGACATTTCATCATCTGTTACCGGTCTATCCACAACAACAATAGCGTTGTTGATATCGCCACCTTTAATCAAATCGTTGTCCAGTAAGGCTTCTAGCTCATGTAAAAAACAAAATGTACGGCAAGGTGCAATTTCAGTTCTAAAATCTTTGATGGTTTTTAAACCTGCGTGTTGCGTGCCTAAAACCGGACTATTAAAATCGATGAGTGTTGTAATTTGATAATCAAGTGCAGGGAGTACCACCATTTCTACACGCTTCTCCTCGTCGTAATGAAAAATATTTTCATCAATACTGTACCACTGCTTGGAAGCATCTTGTTCTAGTACACCCGCTTTTTCGATAAGGTCAATAAAAGGTGCCGAGCTACCATCTATAATGGGGATTTCTGGACCATT
>JAGWVE010000040.1 GCA_018971025.1 Bacteroidota bacterium
TGAACGGGAAGCCACTCAGCGATGTTAAATATGGCTACGACCCAAGTGTAGCGGGCTTTATAAAGCATTTAGACGCTGTAAAAGCAGCTTTTGACAAGGGGTTATAAAGTCATTTGATTTTCTGTCATCATTTTGCGCAGGTTAATGAGTCCGTAACGCATACGACCTAGTGCCGTATTGATGCTGCAGTTGGTAATTTCAGCGATTTCTTTAAAGCTCAAATTGGCATAATGCCTTAATACAATAATTTCTCTTTGCTCTTCAGGAAGTAAATCAAGCATACGACGCACTTTGTCGTGACTTTCGCCACGCATTAGTTTTTGGTCCGGCGCTTCTTGTGTTACATTGATCACTTCAAAAATATCTTGATCATCGGATGTTTTAATAGCAGGGGTGCGTTTTACTTTTCTAAAATAATCGACACAAAGGTTGTGCGCAATACGGAGCGCCCAGGGTAAAAACTTACCTTCTTCGGTGTAGCGCTTATTTTTTAGGGTATCAATGATTTTGATAAACACGTCTTGAAACAGGTCTTCGGCTAAGTAGGTGTCTTTTACAAAAAATAAAATAGAAGAATAGATACGGTCTTTGTAGCGCGTTACGAGCACGTCAAATGCTTCTGTATCACCGGCTTGAAAGGAACGTATTAAATCTAAATCTGCAACCTGTTCGAGTGTTTTCATAGTCTATTTTCTTCTCAGGGTTCAAATTAGCTATCTTTTTTGCCGGTTGCTCGCTTGTGGATACATTGCAAAAGAGCAGTTTGGTTATTCACATCGAATAAATCTTAAAAAAATTGTGTGTGCGTCAAAAAAATCTGGGTTTATTTGGGGACTAACTAAACCTATGCTGCGATAATCTGTTTACATTGTGTAACAATTTATGGCAGCAAAAAAACAAATAGATACAGCGGAGGCAAAGAGTCTGAAATTGGTTCAGAAAGCAGATCAGAAAGCGGGAAAGGTAACGGCTATGGACGCTATTGAAGTAATGGGTGCGCGCGTGCACAACTTAAAAAATGTAAGCGTGGCTTTTCCGCGCGGAAAATTTATAGTGGTAACGGGTGTTTCTGGAAGTGGTAAGTCGTCTTTAACCATTGATACTTTATTTGCCGAAGGGCAGCGCCGCTACGCCGAAAGTTTAAGTGCTTATGCCAGACAGTTTATGGCCCGCATGGAAAAACCAGACGTGGACATGATTAAGGGATTATGCCCCGCCATTGCGGTAGAACAAAAAGTAATTACCCGCACACCCCGCAGTACCGTGGGTTCTATGACCGAAATTTATGATTACCTCCGCTTATTATTTGCGAGGGCGGGTAAAACCATTTCACCTGTTAGCGGCAAAGAAGTAAAAAAAGATGAAGTATCGGATGTGGTAGCAGCCATTTGCGCCCTTCCAAAAAATAGTAAAGTTGTTATAGGCGTTGCTTTAAAACAGCATAAAAACAGAGCCGTACTGGAAGAGTTAGGCATTCTACTACAAAAAGGATTCACAAGAATTTATGTAGCATCTGCACCGGAGCCGCTCATGCGCATCGAAGAATTGATGGAACAAACGCCTGCTGCATTAAAAAAAATATTACCCCTAGCAAAAGCAACTTCTGCAACCGAGTCTACGCCGCAAACATGGGTACTCATAGACCGTATCGTTGTTAAAGATTTTGATGAAGATGATTTGCACCGCCTTTCTGATTCGGTGCAAACAGCTTTTTACGAAGGCGAGGGTGAAGTATACATAGAGATTGATTCAAAAAAAGTGCATCACTTTAGTAGTCGCTTTGAACTAGACGGTATCGTGTTTGAAGAGCCTGTGCCTAATTTATTTTCTTTCAATAATCCATTTGGTGCATGCCCTACATGTGAAGGGTTTAGTCAGGTGTTAGGGGTGGATGCAGAGCTTGTTATACCAGACACCAGGCTTAGTTTATTTGAAGGCGCTGTTGCGCCATGGAAGGGCGAAAAATTAAGTTGGTGGAAAGATCAATTTATAAAAGGCGCTTCTAAATTTGATTTTCCAATTCATAAACCCATTGCACAATTAACCAAAACGCAGTACCAGCAGTTGTGGGATGGTGTTGGTAAAGTATATGGCATCCATGATTTTTTTAAAGAGGTAGAACAAAATTTATACAAAGTACAATACCGCGTTTTATTAAGTAGGTATCGTGGCCGTACTACTTGTACCGACTGTGGTGGATACCGTTTGCGCAAAGAAGCGCTCTATATTAAAGTAGGCGGCAAACATATTGGTGAACTATGTCAAATGCCAGTTCGGGATTTAAAAACTTGGTTTGATGCACTTGTATTATCGGAGCATGACAATAGTGTTGCCAAGCGTATATTAATTGAAATCCACCAACGCCTACAAACCTTACTAGACGTGGGTCTTGGCTATTTAACACTAGACAGGCTTGCAAATTCACTCAGTGGAGGGGAAAGTCAGCGCATACAATTAACAAGAAATTTAGGGAGTAATTTAACCAACTCTTTATACATTTTAGACGAGCCTTCTATTGGTCTTCATTCCCGCGATACGGAGCGTTTAATTGGCGTTTTGCAATCGTTACGCGATTTAGGTAATACGGTTGTGGTAGTTGAGCACGATGAAATGATTATGCGTAAAGCAGATCATATTATTGATATGGGGCCTTTTGCTTCGCACCTTGGTGGCGAAGTAGTTGCAGCTGGTAATTACAACGAGCTTATTAAAAACCCAGCTAGTTTAACGGGTAAATATTTATCAGGCGCACTTACTATAGAAGTGCCTAAAACATTAAGAAAGAGCACCCGTTTTATTGGTGTAGAAGGTGCTAGACAAAACAACTTAAAAAATATTACCGTTAAATTTCCACTGCAAACGCTATGTGTGATTAGTGGTGTGAGTGGTAGTGGTAAAACAACGCTGGTTAAACAAATTTTATACCCAGCACTTCAAAAGTACAAGGGTGAACCCGCCGAAAAAGTGGGCCTTCACACCAAACTCATTGGTGACGTCGATTCTATTTCACAAATAGAACTCATTGATCAAAACCCCATCGGAAAATCGTCACGCAGTAACCCGGTTACCTACATCAAAGCCTACGATGGCATCCGGGATTTATATGCCAAACAACCGCTTTCAAAAATGCGCGGGTTTATGCCCAAGCATTTTTCTTTTAACGTAGATGGTGGACGCTGTGATACTTGTAAAGGAGAGGGCGAACAAGTAGTAGAGATGCAGTTTTTAGCAGACGTGCACCTTACCTGTGAGTCTTGTGGTGGCAAAAGATTTAAAGAAGAAGTGTTGGAAGTGGGCTATAAAGACAAAAATATTTTTGATGTACTAGAGCTCTCTGTAGATCAGGCACTCGAATTTTTTGTAGAAGATAAAAATATTTACAACGCGATATTGCCACTACAATCGGTGGGGCTTGGTTATATTAAATTAGGTCAAAGTAGTGATACCTTAAGTGGTGGAGAAGCCCAGCGTGTAAAGCTTGCGAGCTTTTTAGGCAAGGGTAAAGGGCATGGCCAAATGCTATTTATTTTTGACGAACCTACCACGGGTCTTCACTTCCATGACATCAAAAAATTACTCAATTCATTTTCGGCACTAATAGATCAGGGTCATTCACTCATCGTTATTGAACACAACACAGACGTTATCAAATCGGCAGATTGGCTGATAGACATGGGTCCTGAGGCAGGTGATGGTGGCGGAACGGTTGTATATGAAGGCGTACCGCTGGGCATTAAAAAATGCGCAGCATCTCAGACTGCTAAATATTTGTAAGCAGTTATTATAGCCAGTAAAACCTTTTGAGGCTGTTCGCTTATCGTAAACGATCGAGGCTTTTAAGTAATTTTTGGTCTTTGTAAATACTTCTAATAGATAGTATAAAAAACAAAGGCACTAAAAAACTTAAGATCGAATACAGCGAAAGTCCACCCGATTTAAAATTTCGCATATATAGGAAGTAATGCATGAGATTTACAAGCCCTAATAAAAGGCCTACCACACTTATTTTAATTTGCAAACTTCTATTGCTAAAAATAAAAATATTGATGAGCGCAACAAGACCAGTAGCAATCACAAATACGAGTAGCATAAAATGATCGTAAGGTGTGATGGTAATAGTTGGACCAGGTACTTCTAGGCTACCAAAATAAAAAGGAAGCTTAACAGATGCAAAAGCGCAAATGCTTGCTAATAGTAGCCATAGGGTTTGGATGCGTTGTATCATAGCTCAGGGTATAAAACAAATTGAGACATAAACTCATTTACTTCACCTTTTAGTTTTTCTAAAAGCGCTGCATCGTCTGGGTTCATAAGTGCTTTGTCAATAGCGTTTACCACAAATGCCATATCTGATTCTACCATACCTCTTGTGGTAACAGCAGCAACACCAAATCTAATGCCTGACGTAACAAATGCCGACTTGTCATCGTAAGGTACCATGTTTTTATTGGCTGTGATATCGGCGTGTCCTAAAACCTGTTCTGCTTTTTTACCACTGATATTTTTATTGCGAAGATCAATAAGCATTAAGTGGTTATCTGTACCGCCACTAATAATTTGATAACCTTTATCTGTAAAATTTTTAGCCATCGCTTGCGCATTTTTTTGCACTTGCTGTTGGTATACTAAAAACTCGTCGGTTAATATTTCACCAAATGCAATGGCTTTAGCAGCAATCACGTGCTCAAGTGGACCACCTTGTGTGCCCGGAAATACAGCCATATCAATCACATTAGACCAAAGTCTTAAATTTCCTTTTACGTCTTTTAAGCCTAAAGTGTTTTCGCCATCTTTAGCCATCATGATAACGCCACCACGTGGTCCACGTAATGTTTTGTGGGTAGTAGATGTTACAAAATGACAATGTGCAAATGGAGAAGACAATAAACCTTTGGCAATTAAACCAGCAGGATGTGCTATATCGGCAAGTACAAAAGCACCCACTTCGTCGGCAACTTTTCTGATGCGTGCATAATCCCAATCTCTACTGTAAGCACTCGCACCACAAATAATTAATTTTGGTTTGTGTGTGCGGGCTTGACTTTCTAACATTTCGTAGTCTATCAATCCGGTTTCTTTTACAACACCATAAAAATGTGGGGTATAGGTTTTGCCAGAAAAGTTTACACCACTACCGTGTGTTAAGTGACCGCCCATGCTAAGGTCTAAACCTAAGATCGCATCACCTGGTTGTAAAATTGCGAGCATCACTGCTGCATTTGCCTGTGCACCACTATGGGGTTGTACGTTGGCGTATTCAAGACCAAAAATTTCTTTTAAACGGTCTATCGCTAATTGTTCTGTTTTATCTACAATTTCACAACCACCATAATATCTACGACCGGGATACCCTTCGGCGTATTTATTGGTCATCACACCACCCATGGCCTGCATCACTTGAAGGCTTGTAAAGTTTTCTGAAGCGATAAGTTCGATGCCTCTACGTTGGCGCGCTAATTCTTGGTTGATGATGTCAAAAACAAGGGTATCTCTTTGCATGGTTGCTATTTTTTTGCTTGGGCACAAAGATAAGTTAAGGCCCTCATTATACCGGTCAAAAATGGGGTTAGATAGACGTAAACTATTCACAATTGTTGTTGTAATGCCTAATTTCCCTATTTTCGAGGCCCTAATCAATGTGGGTAAATCATTTTAAATCCCCCTCTTTATGAAAGCGGTTATACCTGTTGCTGGAGCTGGAACAAAATTGAGGCCTCTTACCTATACGCAACCCAAGGCGCTCATTCCCATTGCTGGAAAAACCATACTCTCTCATATTGTGGATCAGCTAAGTGAGGCTGGTATTACCGAGTTTATTTTTATTGTAGGTTATTTAGGTGAAAAAATTCAGGATTATGTGAAACAAACCTACCCTCATTTGACAACGCATTTTGTGTTTCAAAATGAAAGGCAGGGTACCGGTCATGCAGTAGAATTAACCAAACAAATAATTGGCAACGAACCCATTTTTGTAGCACTGGGTGATACCATGTGCGAATTTGATATCAAAGAAATTATGGAGAGCCCCATTAGTATGATTGGGGTGAAAAAAGTGGATGACCCGCGCAATTTTGGTGTGGCTTCTATGGATGAAGAAGGTTTTATCGAACAGCTCGTAGAAAAGCCGGCCATTCCAAAAAGCAATATGGCGCTGGTAGGACTGTATAAAATTATTGAAACAGATATTTTGTTTCAGTGCCTAACACAACTTTTTGTTGAAAATATTACAACACGCGGCGAATACAATTTAACCGATGCACTTGCTTGTATGTTGCAAAAAGGCACACGCTTTAAATCTTTTAAAGTAGCCAACTGGTATGATTGTGGTAAAAAAGAATCGATACTAGAAACCAACGCAACGCTGTTAAAAAAGATGGGCGGCAATGTGCCTGAGGCGCATGATTACAAAGATACCATCATTATCCATCCCGTAAGTATTGCAGAAGGTTGCACCATTTCAAATACAATCATTGGTCCCAATGTTGCCATAGGCCCTAATACAACTATATCACAATCTATAATTAGAGACAGTATTATTGGTGGCTTCACACACTTACATGAAGTAGTGTTGGATAACTCTTTAATAGGCAGTGACGCTAGTGTAAAAGGCTTGTCGCGAAGTTTAAATATTGGCGATAATACCGAAATTGATTTCGGATAATTTGCAAACGTTTATTTTATTTCTGTAAATAAAAAGAATTGGCCTGGCTGGTGCAAGTCACTACAAATTCATTGATACATACATGGTCAGGTAATGTAGTTGCATAGTAGGCAATATTGGCCACGTCTACTGCTTCTAGTGCTTTGTAGCCTTCATATACCGCTGCTGCTTTTGCTGCGTCTCCTTTAAAACGGATACTACTAAAATTTGTTTCGGCGGCGCCCGGATGAATGGCCGTTACCTTAATATGATGCGGCAATAAATCGATACGCATAGATTTTGAAATGGCAGCTACGGCGTGTTTACTTGCACAGTATACATTTCCATCTTTATATACTTCTACGCCAGCGGTAGAACCAATATTTATGATATGCCCTTTTTTATTATTGATAAGTAATGGTAAAACAGCTTTACTAATATAGAGTAAACCTTTAACGTTGGTATCAATCATGGTTTCCCAGTCTTCGATACTAGCGTCTTGGAAAGAATCACGACCCAGCGCTAAACCTGCATTGTTAATGAGTACATCGATACTGGTGAATCCTGCAGGTAAACTTTGTACGGCTGCAAAAACAGCTTCTTTATTTTGAATATCAAAGCAAAGGGTGTGCACTGCTACATTGTGTTTTGAAATAAGATCAGCGCTGATAGCTGCTAACTTATTTTCATTTCTTCCGGTTAAAATTAACCTATCACCTGCTGCTGCAAAAACGTACGCCATCGCTTCTCCAAAACCAGAGGTAGCGCCTGTAATTAAAACTGTTTTATTCATAATTCATTTTATCTAATGATCACCGTGGTTCCTTTGGTGTATACTTTGTTGTCTGCAAAATCGATGCCTACGGCTTCGTATACATAGGCGCCTACGGGTTGATATTCACCTTTGTAAGTGCCATCCCAACCATCACCTATTTTACTTGTTGTAAAAATAAGCTGCCCCCATCTATTAAAAACATTAAAATGCACCAATTGTTTGATGCCTTTGCAGATGGGTTTTAAAATATCGTTTTTACCGTCTTTGTTGGGTGTAAAACCTGATGGTACCATAATTTTTGAGAGCCCATCAAAAATAGTAACCACCACATTGTCTTCGGCGTAACAACCGGCCTGTGTATATACCCTTACGGTATATACAACACTATCTGTTCCGGCAGCGCCCGTAAATACAGGGTTTGCTATGAGTGGGTTGCTTAAAAAAGTAGGCGGCGTCCAGCGGTAAGTAAGTCCGCCACTTGCATTTAATTGTAGTGGCTTTCCAATAACAGCCATGGTATCATTACCTGCATTTGGAAATATACGCGGCACCACTGTTACACGAATGGTGTCTGTTACAATTTTTGGACAACCCAGTGTATCCGAAACAGCAATTACATAATTGGTAGAACCTACTGGTTTTGCTACTGGGTTTAATGTAGTGTAGCCTGTTAAACTACTGGTTGGCGACCATGTAAATTTACTGGCTTGTATGCTTGCTTTGAGTTGCAGGCTTGTGCCAAAACAAATGGTGGTATCGTTAGTGGCGGTAACTGTTGGCGTTGGCTTTACAATAATTTGTATGGAGTCTTTATCTTGACATTTGCCAAGGTTAGCCGTTACAAAATACTGTGTATTGGTAAGTGGTTTTACAATTGGATTTTTTATAGGGTTGATGATTTCACCTCCAGAGCTGCGCCACATATAGGATAATGCCAACGAATTAGGTGCTAAAGCAAAACTATCTCCCCTGCAAATTGTACTATCTGTTTTTAAATCCACTTTAATAAACTGTAACACATTTACCATTACACTATCTGTTGCATTACAGCCATTATCCTGAACGGTAACATAATATTTAGTACTATCGGTGGGGTATACAAGTGGCGTGGCAGTAGCAGCGCCAGTGATTCTAAATTTATTGGCGTTGTTATTGGGCGTCCAAGAAATGGTGGTGGTATTATTTATAGTTGCTCTTAAAAGAAGCGAGTCGTTGCTACAAATAAGTGTGTCTTTGAATGCTAGATTTATATTGGGTTTATCTAGTATGGCAATTTGTTTGGTGAGGGTATCTATGCAACCTTTATTGTTGGTAGAAATAAGCGTAACAGTAGCTGTTTGCGCGCTGGTATATTTCCAAACGGTATCTTTTGAAGTAGCGCTATCTGCTGAGCTACCGGCGTCACCAAAATTCCAGCGCCAACTATTTACGGTGCCGTATTTGCTAGAAGTTAAATCTTTAAAAGTATAATTGTTGAGCACACAATTGCCTGTCACTAAAAAATCTGTTTTAAATGTAGGGTACACTTTAACCAGTGAGGTAGCAGAATCTTGACAACCGCCTGTACTTGTTACAATCAATTTTAAAACATACGTGCCCGTATCAGCGTAGGTATGTGTAGGCGTTGGTAATGTAGAATTATTTAAAACGCCATCACCAAAATTCCATAAGTAGCTTGCAACACTTGGACTTGCCGATTCATTTTCAAATTGAAGTGTAAAACCATCGCAGGAAATATATTGCGGCTTTAGTGCGGCGGCTGTTAAAGAACAGTTTTCTACTTTTAATTGAAACTCTTTTTGGTGTTCGCCAATTTTAATCCCGTTTCGGTATTCTTCTACTAAAACAGCAATCAAATAAATGCCTGTGGTAGCGGGCGCCTTACCAGAAACAAGACCTGTTTTGGGATCTATTTGTGCAGACACATTTCCAAAGGGTTGGCTGTAACTAAAGCCACCAAAATATGATACCGTGTTATAAGGAGGCGCATCGGATTGAATGGGTAATTGATTGGGTGGCGGTCCTGCACCAATATAGCCGGGCGCAAAAGAATATACCAGCGAATCTTTATCTGGATCTACAGCACTAAAATCTAGTTTTAAGGGAGAAGAAACGCATACTAAAATGGTATCTTTTTTTAAAAAAGCAGCGCTTGAATTATCCGGTGCAAAAGGGTTGGTATTACTGCCCGGAATTTTTACCCAGTAAGTTACACCTACACTATTGGAATTCATGTTTAATACCCCACTAACCCTGCAACACTGCGAATGGCTCGCGTAATAACCGCTAGGGTTAGGGTCCAAATCTACAATAACCTCATAAGCTGATGTTGCAAATTCTACCCTTGGAAAACTAGACAAGCATTTATCATACGTACCTAGTTTCATGAATTCATAATTTTTTCTATTCATTACGTAATTGCCAACAAGTGCGTTGTTATCACCTCTATATACCGAAACATTGTAATTGCTGGAAAGGCTTGCTACCATTGCACCTGTAACAGTTGTGTCTTTGTATAATAATAGGGTAATAGCGTATCTAAGTTTGTTAGGGTCGGAAGGTGACTTTCCTAAATAGGTATAATACATTTCTCCACCCGAAATATGCGATGCGCGCGCTGTAAAAAAACAAGCACTAACAAATAATATTAAAAGCCATTTTTTCATGCATTCACTTTATCCAAAAAATCTAGGATGGCATTGTTAAAAAGATTGGGCTGTTCGAGCATGCCCATATGTCCACAATTTTCTAGTACATAAAGATAGGCGGTATTAGGCATTTTTGTTTGAGGTAATGTGTCGTCTAATGCAACTGCAATATCCTCGGCGCCAAGTATAAACAAGACAGGTAGCTGGGTGTTTTCTAAAACACTGGTAAGGCCTGGTCTTTGTATCATGGCGTGATAATAGGCTATGAGTGCGTCAGCGCTATGTGCTGCGCTTTTTTCAATGAAAGCATCAATAAGTTGGTATTGATTTTCTTTAGTATATGTGCCAAATAAATTGGGGATGGTGGTTTCTAAAAATTTGGCAGCACCCATTTTTTCTATAAAAGAAATACCGCGGAGTCTATTTTCTATTTTAATGGGTGTATCAGGTAAAGCGGTTGAATGTATAAGTCCAAAGCCTTTTAGATACTGCGGATATTTTTTTGCAAAAGCCATGGTGGTGTATCCGCCCATGCTGTGTCCTAGCATAATGCAGTTGTCTATTTTTTCATGTTGTATTAAGGCGGCAATACTATCTGCTAAATATTCGATCGAAAAATTTGATGGAAATCTTTGTATAAACGACATGCCTGTGCCCGGTAAATCCGGCGTGTATACGGTATAGTTTTTTTCCAGCGCTGCAACGGTGCTTGAAAAAATGTGGTGGTCTTCACCAAAGCCGTGCAGTAAAATAACCACGGGGCCTGTTCCGGTTTTTTTGCAACCCATTTGTCTCTTGTCAAATTCAAATGATAGGGTTTCCATGGCTACTGCTATTGATTTTTTTTGAACCGGTTGTATAACCCGCGAAGTAATAACAGGACTGCAAAAAAAGAAAATATTTGATACAGCCAGTCACCGTATTTAGAATAAAAAGTAAGGGTAGATTTTGTTGGGATTGGGTATTTAATAACAGCCCTTTCGTCCCATCCTTTTTGTGTTACGATATTTCCGAGTGGATCAATTACTGCAGATACGCCCGTATTGGCGCTTCTGGCTACCCAGGTTCTTGTTTCGATGGCTCTGAGTGCAGCGTACTGCAAATGTTGTTTATGCCCGCTGGTATTACCCCACCAGCCGTCGTTGGTGATGATGGCAAGCAGGTTAGCGCTCTTTTGTTTATAAGTACCTACGTATGCACCATAAATACTTTCGTAACAAATAATGGGCGCACTAATATACTGGCAACCATTGTTTGTAAACACTTCTGCTTCTTCCGATTTTCCGTAGCCACCCGTGGAGCCCCCAAACTGCTCGAGGACAGGCCCTAAAAAATTAAGGTAGGTAGGGAGTGATTCTACCCCTGGCACCAATTTACTTTTATTGTAAAAAGCAAGGGGTGTTCCGTTGTTGATGTATACGGCTGCATTAAACGCATCGTAATAAAAACTGCCGTCGCTCGATTTTTTTGCTGTGGGTGTTTCTTTGGTGCCTCCGTATTTTTTAAAAGTTTCGATACCTGATAAAATGGAAAGCTTGGGATGTCTTTTGCTTAATTCAAAAATAGGTTGGTAGTAGGGGTTGGTGCCAATGTTGTCTTGCCAGTCTGCAACGCTCATCGCTGTTTCAGGCCATAGTACAAGTGTGGTATTGCTATCAATATTTGATTCGGTGGCGCTTACAAGCTCGGCAATTTGCGAAGACGCACTAGAAAGTTCAAACTTTTGATAGGGATCAATATTGGGTTGTACAATTAATACGTTTTGTGTACTTTTTGCACTATTTATAACTGCGCTACTTAGTGTTTTTTGATAGCTAAGGATAAGATTTGAGCAAACAACGGGAACCACAAAGCAAGCCACTATTTGTACGATGTTTTTTTTGATGGGCTGCTTTTCTTTTTTTGCGACAACTAGTTTATGTACTAGGATATTCATGAGTAATATCCAAAAACTCCCACCCGCTACACCGGTATATTCGTACCACTGAATAGTGCTGGTGTGCATGGCAAAACCATTACCTAGCGTGAGCCATGGCCAACTAATTTGCCAGTTTAAATGGATGTATTCGAAAGTTAGCCATGCGGCAATGAGGGTAAAATAACCGATGTTTTTATTTTTTTTCGATGCCGAAAAATAAAATAGCCAGGGCACACACATGAGTAAGCTGTTAGCTATGATGGCAGCTACACTGCCTACATCTGTGGAGTTCCACATCCAATAGGTGGTGCCAATATTCCAGATTAGAACTGATAAAAACGTGTAGCCAAAAAAGCTTAGTTTTTTTGTTGTGTTGTTAGCAATAATAAGTAGGGGAACAAATGCTACAAATAAAAGTAGTGCAAACCAAAAAACAGGCCATGCTACAACGAGTAACAGGCCTGTTAAAATGCTATAACCTAGTAGGGTTGATTTTTTCAAATCGTATAATTATTTACGGCTATAATTAGGTGCTTCTTTTGTAATGTCAATATCGTGTGCATGGCTTTCTTTCATGCCTGCGTTGGTAATTTTTACAAAAGTGGCTTGTTGTAATGCTTTGATATTTTTAGCACCGCAGTAGCCCATGCCTGATCTTAATCCACCAACATATTGGTAAATAATTTCAGCAATACTTCCTTTGTATGCTACGCGTCCTTCGATGCCTTCTGGTACATATTTTTTAATATCTGCTTCTACGTCTTGGAAATAACGGTCGCCACTTCCTTGGCTCATGGCGCCTAAGCTTCCCATGCCACGGTATTCTTTAAACTTACGACCTTCATAAATAATGGTGTCTCCAGGGCTTTCTTCGGTACCTGCAAAAACAGATCCCATCATTACTACGTTGGCGCCAGCAGCAAGTGCTTTAACCATATCGCCAGTGTATCTAATACCGCCATCTGCAATAACAGGAATGCCTTTAGATTTTAAAGCCATGCTTGCTTCCATGATGGCTGTAAGCTGCGGTACACCTGCACCTGCTACAATACGCGTGGTACAAATAGAGCCTGGTCCAATACCTACTTTAACGCAGTCGGCGCCGGCTGCGGCAAGCGCAAGGGCGCCTTCTGCCGTACCAACATTTCCTGCTATAATTTGAAGTCCTTTAAAATTTTTGCGTAACGATTTAAGTGCTTCGATCACACCTTTGCTATGACCGTGTGCGCTATCGAGTGTTACTACGTCTACACCAACGTGTTGAAGTGCTGCGGCTCTATCCATTAAATCGGAAGTGATGCCAAGTGCTGCACCAACTAGTAAGCGGCCAATACCATCTTTTACTGCGTTTGGAAAATTACGTAGTTGTAAAATATCGCGGTAGGTGATAAGACCAATCAGTTTACCTTGTTTGTTGACAACAGGTAATTTTTCGATTTTATGTTTGCGTAAAATGATTTCTGCTTTTTTTAAGTCGGTACCTTCTGGAGCAATGATCAAATTTTCTTTGGTCATCACTTCTTTTACTTTACGTTTTTTGTCTGTCTCAAAACGAAGGTCTCTATTGGTTAAAATACCTACTAATTTTTGTCCGGCGTCTACAATAGGAATACCACCAATTTTGTTGTCGCGCATCAGTTTAAGTGCGTCTCCAATAGTGGCGTCTACCAAAAGGGTAACGGGGTCAACAATCATGCCGCTTTCACTTCTTTTTACACGTCTTACTTGCTCGGCTTGTTTGTCGATGCTCATGTTTTTGTGTAAAATACCTATGCCACCTTCGCGTGCGAGTGCAATTGCAAGGTTAGCTTCTGTAACGGTATCCATTGCAGCGGATAACATCGGTACATTCAGCGTTATAGACTTGGTAAGTTGAGAACGGATGTCAGTGTCTCTGGGTAAAATTTCGGAGTAGGCTGGCATGAGTAAAACGTCGTCGAACGTTAGCCCTTCTCCAAATAATCTAGCACTTGTTGCCTTATTGGCGGTCTTTGTATTTCTTGTTGCCATGTGCAAAGATAATAGGAACCGCATATTTCAGCCAAAAAAATGATTTAGCCCAGCAGTCGCAGATATGTTTTGCCTGGAAGGGCACCAATCAGACCGTATAGCTCCAAATTAAGCAGGCTACTGGCCAATGCAGCGTTTGGGAGCATGCTTTTAAGGTATATTTCATCTATAGATACCGGTATTTGATGATCTAATAGGGCAAGAATGGTTTTTTCTGGACCAGAGAGTGTTAGTTGTACTTTTGGGCTGATGGGTTTTGTGGTGATGGGTGCCCAGCCCAGCGCATCTATGAGTGTACCCACCGAGTCTAGGATGGCAGCTTTTTGTGTTTGTATTAATTGTAAACAGCCGCTGCTTTTTTTATCTGTTATTTTTCCGGGGCAAGCAAATACTTGTCTATCATAATCAAATGCAAGGTTTGCAGTAATCATGCTGCCACCTTTTGTTTCTGTTTCGACTACAATGGTTGCATCTGATAAACCTGCTACGATGCGGTTGCGTTTTGGGAAATTAAATTTTTCGATGCGTGCCGTTGATGATAGTTCGGTTAAAAGGCCGCCCTGCGCAATAATATCTTTAGCTATATGTTGGTGGGCGGCCGGATATATAGTTGCCAGTGAATGCGCAAGCACGCCAATGGTTTGTAGGTTGCAATCGAGGGCAGATTGATGCGCCGTAACATCGATGCCGTAAGCGAGTCCACTAATAATAAGTGGGTTGTACGGTGCAAGTTGTTCCACAATTAAACTGGTAAGCCATTTGCCATAATGGGTGGGCAGTCTAGTGCCAACAATGCTAATAATACGGCTTTGATTGATGGGTGCATTTCCTTTGTAATACAGGATGGTAGGGGCGTCTAGGCATGCGGCTAATTTTTTTGGATAGCCCGCGCTATTGATAAATAAAGGAGTGATGCCTTGTTTGTGTACAAAAGAAATTTCTGTGTCGGCAGCTGTAAAATTATTAAACCGAATAATTTTTTCGGCCCTATAATTACCAAAATATGCGATGTCGAGTAAGTCTTTTTTTGAAGCGTTAAAAATTTCACTTGCAGTTCCAAAATGTTCCAGCAAGTGTTTGGCAAGGCTGGGTCCAATGGATTCTATTTGAGTGAGCGCAATTTGATAGCGGAGTTCGGTGTCTAAAATTTGTGTGTCCATGATAGTGCAAGCTCACGCAAATAAGGCAAACAAAAATTAGTAGTTGTACTAGAAAATATGCGCAACGCTCGCAACAAAAACCGCAACAAAAAACCGCAACAAGCAACAAATTTATAAACGCGTAATCGTAAAACTCGTGCGTCTATTAAGCGCGCGACCTTCTGGCGTATCGTTGGTGGCTATTGGATTGTCGCTACCAAACCCTTTGTAGGTAAGCCTTGCAGTAGCAATGCCTTTACTTGATAGGTAATTAACGATAGCTTTTGCTCTATTTGTAGAAAGTATTAAATTATCAGAAGCTTTACCCACATTATCGGTGTAACCACTAATTTGAATTTGCATGGTAGGGTTCTCTTCTAATATTTGTACCAGCTTGTTTAATTCAGGTAAGGAGGCTGGTAAAAGCGCAAAACTATTGTTATCAAATAACACCTGCGTAAATACAAAACTAGAGGCAAGCTTAATAGGTTCTAAAGCAATGTTTTTTTCGTAAGTGCTATCAGGTGCTGCACTTGATAATGCATATGCACTCGAATAAAATAAATATCCTTTTCTGTTTACGGTAAACGTATAATCTTTTCCTTCAGGTAGCGTAATAAAATAATGTCCGGTTTCGTCGGTTTGCACTTTATTAATAAGGGTGCCACTTGCATTATCTGTTAATTCTAAATTAGCAGGAAGTCCTTTTTTTGTAATGAGATCTGTAATATTTCCTTTTACATAAATGGTTTTATGTGGCCTTGCATGCGCAGGAAGTGTAAAAGAATAAATGTCTAATCCACCACGGCTATCTTCTCTATCGCTTGCGTAGTAAGCGGTGTAGCCGTCCGCAGCAACAGCTAAACTACCTTCATTTTCGATGGTGTTAATAGGGTAGCCCATATTTTCTGGTAGCCCCCAACTTCCACTGGTTAATTTTTTTAAAACAAATAAATCAGATCCACCATATCCAGGAAGTCCATCCGATGTAAAATAAAGTGTTTGATTATCGGCGTGAATAAAAGGTGCAAGTTCATCGCCGGGGGTATTAATGGTAGGCCCCATATTTACAGCTTCGCTCCAGTGTCCATTGGGTTTTAAATAACTCACGTATAAATCGGCGCCACCGTATCCGCCGGGTCTGGTGCTACTAAAATAGAGTGCACGTTTGTCTGGGCTAATGGCTGGAGAACTTTCCCAAAAATCAGTGTTAATAGAGTCGCCTAAATTTTCTTGAACACTCCAACCGGTTGGCGTATATACCGATTTGTAAATGTCAAATCCACCAATGCCTGCACCTGCAATATCTGCAGCAAAAAATAGCCAATCGCCATCTTGGGATACGGTAATAGCGCCTTTGCGAGGCTCCAAATTAATATCACCATCTAGTGGCGCAGCTTTATTAAAACTGTCTTTGAAAGGAATATTACTCAGCATAAAATCTTCTCTGGCACTACCCGTGCGTCTTGTAAAAACAAGGGCGTCGTCTGTGACAGTAACAGAAGGATAATATTCGGAATGTACAGAGTTTACGCTATCACCTAAATTTTTGGGTGCAAAAACATATCCTGCATTTTTATTTTTTTGCGCAGCGCTAAGGGCAAATTCGTAGGTTTTTTTTCGGTACTGCGCTGCTTTTAAACTGCGGCCACTTAAATCAGAAAGCGTTAAAAAAATATTAATGGCATCTAGTGCTTTATCAAATTGTCCAAGGCCAGCAAGGTTGATAGAGTAGGGTAATAAATAAGGGGTAAAATACATGCTGTCTTTTAAACGTGCACGTTCATAAACAATCACTGCCTTTTTGTACTGCTTAACATTGCCATACGCACCTGCTAGTGATAAATAAGCATCGATAAAATTAGAGTCTATTTGTAAGACATTCGCAAGTAGTGCAATGCCGTCTGCGCTGCGGTTATCTTCAAGCGCCAATAAGGCTTCGTTGTATTTTTTTAAAGCTTTTGGATTACTCGATTGACGAGGTGTTTGTGCAAGTGCAAAACTGCTCCATAAAAGAAAAGCACAACAAATGATGAGCGCCCTATACCAGCTTTTTTGCTTCATGCAATTAAGGTACGTTAATATACTTATGCAGTTGGGCACTGAGCTCCCATTTTGGGTTTTCTTTAATAAATGTGGTTATTAAAGGGAGCATACTCGACGCTTTTTCCCACTCCGGTTGAAGGTATAGTTTGCAATTTGCTGGAACCTCAGCGGCAAAACTTTGTGCCCATTCAAAATCGTGTTTGTTAAAGATCACCACTTTTAATTCGTTGGCTACCGCTACCACTTCCGGTAAGGGCGCTTTAAATTTTTTGGGCGACAAACAAATCCAGTTCCAACTACCAGATAAAGGTGAAGATCCAGATGTTTCTATATTGGTTTCAAAGCCTTGAGCCTGAAGGGCCTTCGTTAATGTATCTAAATTGTGAAGGAGTGGTTCGCCACCTGTTATCACCACTAATTTGGTGGGTGTTTTTTTTACTTCAGCTACTAAAAAATCTACTGATTGCATTGGGTGCTTGCTAGCGTCCCAACTATCTTTTACATCACACCACACACAGCCTACATCGCAACCGCCCAGTCTAATAAAATAGGCAGCTCTACCTTGGTGATAGCCTTCGCCCTGAAGGGTATAAAAATACTCCATCACGGGTAACATAGCTGTTGCAGTGGTTGGTTGGTTCATGTGATTGTTAAGCGTTTTGCAAATAAGCTTGCATGGTATTTTTTAGAAGCCCTGCGATGGTCATAAGTCCTACGCCACCTGGTACCGGTGTGATAGCGCTTGCTATTTCTGATACTTCGTTGTAGGCTACGTCTCCTTTAATTCTAAATCCACTTTT
>JAGWVE010000041.1 GCA_018971025.1 Bacteroidota bacterium
CTTTCGAAAAATTTAGTAACCGTGTAGAAGCGCATGGTAAAGAATGGAAATTTTGTTACGGGCAACTTTTACAATCTTTTGTTGCGCAACAAATTTTTCCGCCCGATGTAGAAAAAGCACTACAAAAATCTATTTTAAATCCGGCCGCAACAGCCGGTGGTGAAACCGAACTATTACTGGTACTGCGTGGCTACAACGAAAAACACAAGCCCGGATACGCTGTGGTAGCGGGCATTGCAGAGGGTTCGTTATTTGCAACAGACAATGGACGTATTTTTTGTAAAGGGCCACTGCGCCGTAAACGCTACGAATGCACCGAGGTTAAAACCGGACTTCGTTATACGTTTAGCGCGCTATCAGAAGTAAAGCCCATTACAAATTCGCAATAACAAGCAACAGGATTTCGCGCAATGCATGCGCATAAAAAAAGCCCCCAACATGTTGGAGGCTTTTAAAATAATAGTCTTTAGGTTTTATGCTACCGCTTGTTTTACTAAGTCTGCAGCTTCGCTTAACTGAATAGCCGACTGAACTTTAAGTCCACTCTCATCAATTAATTTTTTAGCTTCTACTGCATTGGTTCCTTGTAAACGAACAATGATAGGGATATTGATATTGCCTAATTTGTTAAAGGCTTCAATCACACCAGCAGCAACACGGTCACAACGAACAATACCGCCAAAGATGTTAATTAAAATAGCCTTCACATTTGGATCTTTCATGATAATTCTAAATCCTGCTTCTACGGTTTGCGCATTTGCAGTACCGCCTACGTCCAAAAAGTTAGCTGGCTCACCACCACTTAACTTAATCATGTCCATGGTAGCCATGGCAAGTCCTGCACCATTTACCATACAACCTACGTTGCCGTCTAGTTTCACAAAGTTTAAATTAAACTCACCTGCTTCTACTTCGGTAGGATCTTCTTCAGATACATCGCGCATCGCTAATAAATCGGCGTGGCGCATCAGTGCGTTGTCATCAATATTCATTTTACAATCCACCGCAATGATTTTTTCATCGGATGTTTTAAATAATGGATTGATTTCAAGCATACCGCAATCTAGGTTTACGTATGCATTGTATAAGTTGGTTACAAACTTTACGCAGTTTTTAAAAGCGTCACCAGATAGGCCTAGGTTAAAAGCAATTTTACGTGCCTGAAAACCTTGTAAGCCTCCACCTGGGTGTACCCACTCTTTAAATATTTTTTCTGGTGTGTTGTGTGCTACTTCTTCAATATCCATACCACCTTCGGTACTATACATCACAACATTCATGCCTTTTGCACGGTCTAATAAAATAGACAAGTAAAATTCTTTTACTTCGTTAGGGCCAGGATAGTAAACGTCTTGTGCAATTAAAATTTTATTAACGACTTTACCAGCTGCACCTGTTTGAATGGTTACAAGGGTACCGCCTAATAAATTACCCGCAATTCTTTTTACGTCTTCTTCGTTTTTAGCAACTGCTACACCACGCTGTTCTTTTCCTTCAATATTACCTTTACCTCTTCCACCTGCGTGAATTTGGGCTTTAATAACCGCAAAATTATTGCCAGTTTGTTCCTTTAAAGTTGCATAGGCCGCAGCTGCTGCGTCTACTGTTTCTACGGCAACCCCTTCTTGTACTGGAACGTTGTACTTTTTTAAGAGTTCTTTAGCTTGGTACTCATGAAGATTCATACAAAAAAATTTTTGCGAAGATAAGCGAAACGGCATTACATTAAAACCCTTAATTTTACGTTATTAGAGTTCATAAACACTTAAAATTCAATACAATGATGAAAAAAACATCCTTTTTACTATTAGGAGCCGCTTTTTTAGTGAGTTCTTTTGCCTTTGCGGCCCCAAAAAACCCTAAAGCGCCTATTACCCTAGCTGTACAGTCAGACAAGAGCAGGGTAGACTTTATTGGCTCAAAAGCAGCCGATTTTCATACCGGTAGCTTTACTGTAAAAGGTGGAAGCGTTCAAATCGATGGCGGTAAGTTAGTAGGTGGTTCTTTTGTAATTGACCTAGCTAATTTAAAAGTAACAGATGCTGCTGGTGACAGACTAGCGGGTCACTTAAAAAGCCCAGACTTTTTTGACGTAGCTAAATTTGGTGAAGCAACTTATACCATTTCTTCTGTAGATTATACAAGCGCTACTGCTTGCACCATCAACGGATCATTAAACATCAAAGGTGTTCCAGTTCCAGTAAGCTTTGCTGCTAATATTAGAAGCGCTTCTGAAAAAGGACTATTTGGTCAAGCATTTTTTAGCATAGACCGTACTTTGTTAGGTATTGCTTATGCAGGTCCTTCTAAAGATGTTCAAATTGCAGTTCATTTATTTGCAAAATAATTTTTATACCCCCTCCGAGATAGAAAGCTCCAGCAATTTTGTTGGGGCTTTCTTATTTATTACCCATACCGTTTGCAAGCATTACAGCGTTGTAGGCGTTTACAATACCACCTGTTTTTGAAAGTGCACTAAATGGTTTTGCAATACTACTATTGCCAGGTAGTAAACATGGAGCTGTAGCTTCCGGTACGTACACGGATTTTTCTATGATTGCTTTTACTTGCTTAGCCGTTAAGCTAGGGTAGTAAGTTCTTATGATGGCGGCAACACCTGTTACAATCGGAGATGCCATACTAGTGCCATCTTGGTTGCCATAAACGTTTGTGCCAGGTAGGGTCGAATATATTTTTACACCAGGTGCAAATACATCAACATTTTGTTTTCCGTAGTTGCTAAATTCTGCTGCAATATTATTTTCTGTGATCAGCGTATCACTACTTGCGCCAATGGTTATAAAATTACCTGCTTGTTGTTTCCATGCTGCTAAATACGCATTTGGGAAAACAGCGGTGCTGTCTAAATTATAACTTTCATTACCTGCAGAGTGCACGAGTAACACGTCTTTTTGTTCGGCGTATCTGACGGCGCTATCCACCCAGTATTTTTCTGGTGAATACGCTTTTCCAAAACTCATATTGATAATTTTGGCGCCATTGTCTACCGCATATTTAATTGCAAGTGCCACATCCTTATCATATTCATCTCCATCGGGCACCACGCGCACCATCATTATTTTTACGGCATCCGAAACCCCATCTATACCAACGCCATTGTTTCTGCTCGCCGCAATAATGCCACTTACATGGGTGCCATGGTTGGGGGTAGGTCCCATAATATCATTGTTGCCATAAAAGGCATCCGAAAAATTATAGTAATTGTCTCTAACAATGAGGCTTCGTTCGTCGTTGGGTAATTTTTCTTTAGAACCAAATGCAATCGTTTTGCCTTCTATGTATTCTTCTAATTGCGCAATGGTATACGTGTTTAATTCTTCTTTATCTAACTGCATTAAACGGTGTAAAGACAGCATGCCTAATTTAGCTTCTTTGCCTAAAACGCTGGTGGGAATAAAGGCGGTTAATGTTTCTCTATTGTAACTCGCCGTATTCATTTCTTGCCTAATTATTTTATCATGCTTTTTAAAAGCATTGGATAGCATTTCTACATATTTGAGTTGCTCTTTTTCTTCGTCGCTAAAATTTAATTCGCTATCCGTTTTTTTCCAGGTGGCATAGAGCGCTTTATCGGTGGCAGTTAGCGCATTGGTGTCGAGGGTAGGGCTTGTAAATTTTGCTTTGTATTTATGATAAATTCTAGATCTTTCGTCGGGCGCTCTTTTAACACTCACACCATTTTTGCCGCCTAAAAAATTCCATCCATGTAAATCATCTATGTAACCATTTTTATCATCGTCTATGCCGTTGCCTGGAATTTCTTTGGGGTTGGTCCACAAAATATTTTTAAGGTCTTCGTGTGTAGTGTCGATACCTGAATCTAGCACGGCAACAATAATGGGCTTGGCTTTTTTATTTTTACTATTTAAAAAGTCATATGCTTTTTGTAAACTAATGCCCAACACATGATCCGTGGCAGGGTCTAATAATTGCCAGTTTTTAGGAATATTTTGTGCGCACAAAGTGCTTGATAAACCCAGTGCAAGTAGGGTACATCCTATAATTTTTGAAAAGGATACGCGCATATTCATAGCGCTAAATTACAAGATTCTGACTTGTAAATAGGGGGTCAAACTCTTAATAAAATTATAAAAGCAGGCTACTCAAAGTAAGGCCAGCTATTTAGACTGGCTATGAAGTAATAGCTGGTCGTAAACACTGCCATAGCTGCTACCAATGGGTATTTCTTTTTCGCCAATCCAAATTTTGCTTTTGCTAAACTTGTCTATTTTGGCAATTGGAACAATATAGGAGCGGTGTACGCGAATAAAGTCTTTGGCTGGTAACTTTTCTAAAATACCTTTTAAGGTCATTAAAGTAAGCACAGGTGTAGGTTTCGTGTATATTTTAATATAGTCGTCCAACGCTTCAATGAGGTCCACTTCCTTCAAATTGATTTTCATGATCTCGTAATTGACCTTGATAAAAATCGAGTTGAGTTGAACTTCTTGCGCACTTAAAAATTCGGTGTATTCTTTGAGCTTATAAGCCGCTTTTAAAAAGCGGTCATATTCAAAGGGTTTTAATAAATAATCTACTGCGTCTGTATTAAATCCTTCCACCGCAAAATCCTTATACGCCGTTGTAAAAACAACGAGTGGTTTATTGGGTAAGTTTTTATAAAATTCAATCCCCGTAATATCTGGCATTTGAATGTCTAAAAACAAAGCGTCAACTGAATTGTCTTTTAAAAATTGTTGCGCTTCATCGGTATTGCTAAAGGTATGCAGTAATTGTAAAAATGAGATTTTTGAGCAGTATTCTTCAATGATTTGAAGTGCTAGTGGTTCATCATCTATTGCAATGCATTTAATCATAGGATTAACAGTTAATGTGTAAAGAAACTTGGTAGGTGTTTTCTTGCCTGCTTATATTTAGTTGATGGTTGTTTGGATATAAAAGTGCGAGCCTTCTTTTTGCATTGTTAATACCAATGCCAGTGCTATCTAAGTGCGTTTGAATATTGGTTACCACGGTGTTGGTCGCTTCAAATTTAATTTGATTTTGGGTGGCGTGTATTTGGATATTGATGGAAGAGCTTTCTTTGGCACTCACCCCATATTTAAATGCATTTTCTACAAATGGGATAAACAGTAGTGGTGCAATTTGCAAATCATCAATTACGCCATCTGTATTAAACACAACGGTTACTTTGTCGGTTAAGCGCATTTGTTGCAGCTCTATGTAATTTTTTACAAACTCGATTTCGTTGGATAATGGAACAAAATCTTTTTCTGTCTCTGATAAAATATACCGCATAATAGAAGACAGCTTCATTACGGCGGGTGCTGTTTGTTCACTTTTTATAATGGCCAAACTGTAAATATTGTTGAGGGTATTAAAAAAGAAATGCGGATTGATTTGCGATTTTAAAAAAGAAAGTTCCGTATTTAATTTTTCGTTTTCAGTTTCTTTTTTATGTTGTTCTGAACTAAGCCAGCGCTGTGTTACAGCAATACAAGTTCCAAAAGAAAATACGAGTAAAAATAAAACGGTGTTGTAAGGGTCGGCAATTCTTCTGGATCTACGAGGCGCTTTTGATAATTTTTTAGCACCTTTAAATGCCGGGTTTACAACATAGGTATTGTTTTGTTGAATGTATTCTGGTGGTGCAATTACAGTAGCTACTTGTCTGGGGGTAAATAAAAAAACAGTCAAGCAAAGGCCCACCGATACAATGTACTTCCACCATTTTCTATTGATGAGTAATACAGGAACTAAAAACTGTGTATTGAGGTAGTAAAAAAATACAATAAACACATCGTTGCAAATTATCGTTGCAAGCATGTGATCGCTCATGTTAAATTCACGAAGGCGTGGAAAAAACACCAAATAGGGTACCGAAAACAAACATATCCAAGCCACTAAATGGGTAAGGATGGTTAATATTTTTTTATTTTCTTTCAATGCTAAAGATTTCGGTTTGGTAAACTTAATAAAACTACAAGGTTACACCTGAATATTAGGCACAACCGGGTGAAATAAATGGCTTAATCGGTAAGGAGCGCTTTACGAAAAATGCGCTTTAATTTGCTGGATGGTTCCTGTGGTAGAAAACCCTTCTACGATGGGATTAATAACCACTCGACCACCAGCTGCTATCACTTCTTTTGCACCCACAATTTGATCGGTTGTATAGTCGCCACCTTTTACAAGTACATCCGGTAAAATAGCCTTAATTAATTCGAGTGGTGTTTGTTCATTAAAAATAATAACGGCGTCTACAACTGCTAAATTTTTTAAGAGTATCGCTCTACTTTGCTGGTTGTTAATGGGACGGCTGTCACCCTTTAATTGTTTTACACTGGCATCACTATTAAGTCCAACAATTAAATAATCTGCTTCTTTGGCGGCCGCACTTAATGATGCAATATGACCTTCGTGTAATATATCAAAACACCCATTGGTAAAAGCTACTGTTTTACCTTTTAGTTTCCAGGCAGCCACCTGTGTTAATAATTTTTCTATGCTAAATTCTTTTAGTTCGATGGCCTCAATTGCTTTCATGGCTATTTTTATTTTTATTATAAATAGGAAGCACCAGTAAACAAACACTACCTACAATAAGTACAATTATAAATTGGGCAAACCATTGCAGCGTTCCATTGGCAAAACCAATTTCAAAAGGTACCCCCAATTTCTCTACAATTTTTGCTATAAAAAATGCGTAAGCGCCAATGCCACCAGGCGTTACAATCATACCAATACTTCCAAAGGCAAGAGCTGCTAGTGCGGCACTAAAGCCTAAACCGGCGGTACCAACAGTGGCACTAAGTCCTACCCATGTGCCTCCAATATATAGTAGCCATATAGCAACGCTATAAGTAATAAACAATCCTTTTTGTTGTAGATATCGAATGCTAGCAATGCCTTCCCAAATACCACCAATAATTTTTTTTGCAGACATAACAAAGGGGAGGTGTCCGTATTTTTTGCTCCACACTTTTAAAACAATAATGATAACAACTATAGCACCCAAAACAATGCTAATTTTTTGCATCGAAAATTGACCTGCTTTGTTTTCAAATAGCTGATTGAATAACTCAATGCCGTAAGAAGCAATTAAATCGGTTTGTGTAAGTAGGGTGATGATAAAAACAATGCCTAAGGATAGCACGTCAATCGCCCTTTCGGCAACAATGGTACCTACTAATTTTTCGGCGGGTACTTTTTCGTATTTAGCAA
Source organism: Bacteroidota bacterium (assembly GCA_018971025.1). Lineage (GTDB taxonomy): Bacteria > Bacteroidota > Bacteroidia > Chitinophagales > Chitinophagaceae > Sediminibacterium. Next base: position 7,207 of record JAGWVE010000041.1, read on the forward strand.
GTAAGGTGCATTTTAATACTTCGCCTAAGCGGGGGATAGCCAGGTTTGCCAAATAGCCAATCATGACCGCAAAAAACGTATTGGGAATGCTTGGTTTGTAGCCAAGCGGCTCCATTAATATGCGCCATCTTAGTGCACGAATAATATGACTGAGGGATAAAATCACAAATACCGGAATCATGAGCCAGTATTTTGCTTCTAGTAAGGTTTTGATAAACTCATCCCATTTATTGGCAGGAATTTGGCGAAGACTCCACCAAACTAAAAAAAGCCCGAGCCCAAAAAAGAAGGCATATTTTAAAATGGAACTTAGTTGCTTTTTCATGTTTAAGGTATCGTAGAAACAAATGTAAGCCCTTCTACCGTTTAATTGTATAACATTTTTATCAAATATATTATAGATTAAATTAATATATAAACATGTAACGAATAACTATAATCGTTAATTTTTGAACGTAAACCATTGTGCTGGCTTGATTCCTTATAAATTTCGTACCTTTGCTCCCTTATTTTAGGCTCCTGGTATAAAATTGGTGACTCATGTCTACAAAGAAAAGAATACTATTTATTGCTACCGAGATGTCTCCCTATTTGGAGTTGACGGAGTTTGCAGAAATTATCAACAAACTGGCTATTAAAAGTAATGATAGTGGACTTGAAGTACGTTGCATCATGCCTCGTTTTGGCGTGATCAATGAAAGAAGACACCGTTTACATGAAGTGGTTCGTTTATCAGGCATCAACGTTTCTGTAGATGAAGATGATTATCCACTACAAATTAAAGTAGCCTCTTTGCCAAACGCTAGATTACAAGTTTACTTTTTAGAAAACGAAGACTTCTTTAAGCGTAAGCAAGTTTTCCATGACGAATCAGATAATTGGTTTGACGATAACGCCTTACGAACCGTATTCTTTTGCAAAGGAGCCCTCGAAACAGTTAAAAAATTTGGCTGGCCTCCAGACGTTATTCATTGCAGTGGCTGGATGACAGGTTTGATTCCTGCATATATCAAAACGGCTTATAAAAAAGAACCCGTTTTTGGGAATAGTAAAGTGGTATTCACCATTGGACAAAACACATTCGAAAACGAACTAGGTTCCGACTTTATGAAACAGGCAGTTATCAATGCCAATGTAAAAGAAAAGGACTTAGATGCTTTTAAAGATGCCAACAACACAGCCTTATTTAAAGGGGGTGCTAGCTTTGCTGATGCTATCTCTTTTGGTTCAGATCAAATAGAAGCCAGCTTAACTGCCGAGTTTGCCAAAGTAAAAGGCAAAAAAGTAGTTCCATTTAAAGGATGGGACTCGGATTTAACAGAGTATTTAGAATTGTACAACGACCTTGCGGGCAAGTAATTAGACAAACATGCATTCAAAATTTACACGACGTAATATTTTAGGTTTTATTGGGTTGATAGGTATGGTTTTTATTGCTTGTACCAAAGTTCCTTCCACGGAGCTTGGCGCTGGTCTAATTCCTGCTATTGATGGCGTTATTACCAAAGACACCATCATCGATGTTATCACAGATACCTACAACGATTTTGATTCTACAAGGGTTTATAAAAGTGACAACCATGTACTAGGTGCCATTACCAACGATCCACTTTTTGGTAAAACGTCTGCAGCTATGTATTTCCAATTGGCACCTGCTTATTTTCCATTTGCCATTCCGGGAGCAAAAGATAGTATTCGTGTAGATTCGGCGGTATTAATTTTAAGTTACAAAAGTGCATACGGCGATACCTCAAAACCACTCCGTTTAACGGTTTCTGAAATTGATCCAACGACACCTCTAGATCCTTACTATTATTATGCAGCAAATTATCCTGCTAAATATAATTTTAGAACCAAAGGAACACTTGCCGATCCTATCACTATTAATATTCCTCGTTTATCTGATTCGGTACATAACAGATATGAGCATGCTGCGAACCAAATTCGTATCAAATTAAGAGCCGACGTTGCAAGACGTTTTATCAATACCTACGATACTACAAATGCATACGCCACAGATTCTGCTTTTAAATCTTTGTTTGCAGGTTTTGCATTAACCGTAGATCAAGCAGCCCCTGCCAATGCACTGATTCATATTAATCTAGCAGATACCAACACAAAATTTGCACTTTATTATAATTCATCCTCTGCAGGTGCAACCGTAAGAGATACATCTGTTGCTTATTTTAGATTTAATAGTTTAACGGGTGGGAATGCCAATTTAGTTACCCGCAATAGAGTAGGAGCCGAAGTTGCTAAGTACACAGCAACAACCAACAAGTCGGACTCTATTGTTTATGTTCAATCTAGCCCCGGTACCTATGTACGCGTTCGAATTCCTGGTTTAAAAGGACTTAGCAATCGAATCATTCATAAAGCGGAGCTTATTGCAGAGCAGGTTCCTGACGATGCCAACTTATTAACCACCGACACCTACATGAAACCCCCAAGGTATTTATTATTGAGTGCAATTGATACCGTAGAAAACAGAAAGTACAACATTCCAAACGACTTTATATTTAGCGCCAATGGTGGTCCCAATGTGTCTAGTTTTGGTGGATCCGTATTATCAAAATCGGTAGCGGGTTATAATAGTATTGCTGCCTATTCTTTTGATATCAGTAGATACGTTCAGGGGATTGTTACCAGAAAAGATAGTAGCTACACCCTTCGTATTTCTGCGCCAACCAACGATTCTATTTTATATCGACCTCCATACCCGCAGGTTGCTGCAGTTCAAGTGTATTATTTAAGCCCACAAGAGGGTAACGATATAGCCAATGGACGTGTACGACTTGGAGGTGGAACGCATACCCGTTTTAGAATGCGATTACGTATTATTTTTTCTAGAATATAAGTATTCAATTACTACTTATATTTGTGTTTTATTATAAGCTATAAACAAATATTCATGCCTTATTTATTTACTTCTGAGAGTGTTTCTGAAGGACATCCAGACAAAGTAGCGGATCAGATTTCTGACGCCTTAATCGACAACTTTTTAGCATTTGACCCACAATCAAAAGTGGCTTGCGAAACTTTAGTAACCACAGGTCAAGTAGTGCTTGCTGGTGAAGTAAAGTCTAAAGCATATTTAGATGTTCAAGATATTGCGCGTGGTGTAATCAAGAAAATTGGCTACACGAAAAGTGAATATATGTTTGAAGCAAATAGCTGTGGTATTTTATCTGCTATTCACGAACAATCTGCGGATATCAACCAGGGTGTAGACAGAAAAAAGAAAGAAGAGCAAGGTGCTGGTGATCAGGGTATGATGTTTGGTTATGCAACCAACGAAACCGATGATTACATGCCATTGGCACTTGACTTAGCGCATAAAATCTTAATTGAATTGGCTGCATTAAGAAGAGAAAACAAAGCCATCAAATATTTACGTCCGGATGCAAAGTCTCAAGTAACCCTTGAGTACAACGACAAAAACGAGCCTGTGCGTATTGACGCGATTGTTGTTTCTACACAACACGACGATTTTGACAAAGAAGGCAAAATGCTTGAGAAGATTAAAAAAGATATCATCGACATTTTAATCCCGCGCGTAAAAGCTAAGTACAAGAAGTACGCTAAATTATTTAATAAGGATATCAAGTATCATATTAACCCAACCGGTAAGTTTGTAATTGGTGGACCACATGGTGACACTGGTTTAACAGGCCGTAAAATTATCGTAGATACCTACGGTGGTAAAGGTGCACACGGTGGTGGTGCTTTCTCTGGTAAAGATCCAAGTAAGGTAGACCGTTCTGCAGCATATGCTACGCGTCACATTGCTAAAAACTTAGTAGCTGCTGGTGTAGCTTCTGAAGTTTTAGTACAAGTTTCTTACGCAATTGGTGTTGCTAAACCAACCTCTATCAACGTTAATACATACGGTACTGCTAAAGTAAAATTAACCGATGGTCAAATTGGTAAATTAGTGGAAAGCATTTTTGATATGCGTCCTTACTTTATCGAGCAACGTTTAAAGTTAAGAACACCCATGTATAGTGAAACTGCTGCTTATGGTCATATGGGTCGTAAAAATGAAGTGGTAACTAAAACATTTACAACCCCAGATGGTAAATCAAAAACAATGAAAGTTGAATTATTTACTTGGGAGAAATTAGACTACGTAGCAAAGGTTAAAAAGGCCTTTGGGTTAAAATAAAAGTATACGATTTCAAAAAGCCCCTGCTAATTTTAGTGGGGGCTTTTTATTTAGCAATATATTTGAACGGTTATTAATACATGCAGCAAAAAAATCCTTGGACCATAACTGAAAGTAAATCCATTTACCAAAATGCTTGGATAGACGTCACCGAATATGATGTGCTGAACCCTGCAGGTAAGCCTGGTATTTATGGTAAGGTGCATTTTAAAAATATCGCTGTTGGCGTAGTACCCATCACGCCAGATTTGCATACCTATTTGGTGGGGCAGTTTCGCTTTACATTAAATACATACAGTTGGGAAATTCCGGAGGGTGGCTGTCCAGAAGGCACGGATCCTTTACAAACAGCTATTAGGGAATTAAAAGAAGAAACTGGACTGGTGGCTACAACCTATAAAGAGCTGATGCGACTTCACTTGTCTAATTCAGTATCTGATGAACTGGCTGTTATTTATTTGGCTACTGAGTTGATGCAAAAGGATGCAGAACCTGAAGAAACAGAAGCTTTACAAATTAAAAAAGTATCTTTATCGGACGCTTATGGCATGGTAGCAGATGGAACAATTACCGACGCTATGAGCGTGGCTGCACTTACTAAAATTCAATTGTTACAAGTACAGGGCCTTCTTATCTAATTTATTTTCACATGGCAATCAAACAATCGGCATTAATTATTGGACGTCAACCACTCGTAGAAGCGTTACAGTCGGGGCGGTCTATCGATAAAATTTTATTTCAAAAAAATATTGCTGGCGAAGCCATTTTGCAAATACGGCAGTTGGCGCGTGAGCACAACGTACCTATTCAACTCGTCCCGCCCGAAAAATTAAATGGACTAACAAAAGCCAATCATCAGGGTGTGATTGCATTTGCTGGCCTAGTGGCGTATTTAGATTTACAACAAGTCATTGATCACGTAGTAGAAAAAGGAGAAGCCCCTCTATTTGTAATGCTAGATGGCATTACAGATGTTCGAAATATTGGTGCTATCGCAAGAAGTGCCTTATGCTGTGGCGCACAAGCGCTAATTATTCCGGATAAAGGGGTAGGTGCACTAAATGCGGAAGCGGTAAAAAGTAGTGCAGGTGCACTGGAGCATATTCATGTATGCCGCGTTAATAGTTTAATTAAAGCTGTCGACACACTTCATTTAAATGGCATTCAGGTATTTACATCTGAAATGCGCGCGGATAAAAAAATATATGAGCTTGCTTTAACAGATCCATGTTGTGTGATTATGGGGGATGAAGGAAAAGGCGTACAGCCTTATTTGGCTAAAGCTGCGGATGCATTTTTTACCATTCCAATGGCAGGTAGTTTTGATTCATTCAATGTAGGCGTGGCTACTGGTATTGTTTTATATGAAGCCATGAAACAACGTTTGTTAAAAGCATAATTATTACGGTATGAAGTTTCATTATGAGTTTGATATTCCTGCCCTTCAAAGTCCTATTGGACACAGGGATCATACACTCATGATTGGATCTTGTTTTACAGAAAATATGGGCGAAAAATTATCGAAGCATTTGTTTCGCGTATTAGAAAATCCCAATGGCGTTTTATTTAATCCAGTATCTGTTGCCGAAGCCCTGCACCAATACATCGATGCGCCAATATTTGCGGAATCTGATTTATTTTATTTTAACGAAGCCTGGCATTCTTGGAAACACCATAGCCGTTTTTCTGGAACCACACCAGCGCAGGCACTCACTAAAATAAATGAAGCTACACTTGCGGCGCATTTGTTTATCAAAAAAGCGTCTCATTTATTTATTACACTAGGTTCTGCGTGGGTCTATCAATTAACAGAACAAGCAGAAAAATATGCACCTAATTTTGTGGCTGCCAATAACCATAAAGCACCCGCTAGTTGGTTTACTAAAAAACTTTTGACACCTCAAGATATTACTGATTTGTACGAACCTTTAGTTCAAAAATTACGTCAAGTAAATCCGTCTTTACAAATTATATATACCATTAGTCCAGTGCGTCATGTGCGTGAAGGCATGGTAGAAAACAATCGGAGCAAAGCTGCTTTAATTCAGGCGGTACATAGCCTTGTAGCAAATGACAGCAACAGCTATTATTTTCCTGCTTACGAAATAGTGATTGATGATTTACGCGATTACCGTTTTTACAGTGAAGACATGGTGCATCCCAATTATCATGCTACCGAGTATGTATGGGAAAAATTTTTACAAGCCTGCACCACACCCGAAACAAAAAATATCATCAAAGAAGTTGCTGCTATTAATTTAGCAGTTACGCACAAGCCTTTTTTTGTGCATTCGGAACAGCACCAATTGTTTCTTCAAAAAACCTATCAAAAAATGGAAGCCTTGCAGTCGCAATATTCTTTTTTAGATTTTAGTAGTCAGATAGAATTATTGGAAGTTCAACTAAGGCCATAAAAAAAATTAGTGAATTCGGTCGCCTCTAATTTCCATCGACTCCATTACTTCTTTTTCATACGCCAACCATTCGGCCCAGCGCCCCAATGTTTTTTCTTTACCAAAGTATAAGGTAGCAAGGTCAATAAAGAGGGTATAATGTCCCGCTTCACTTTCCATAAAACGTCTATAAAATTTTTTCAAGTAAGCATCGGAAAGTCCTTCGCTGAGTCTTTTAAAACGCTCGCAACTTCTGGCTTCTACCAGTGCCATCATAAGTAATTGGTCTAGTAATCGGGTGGGCTCGTCACCTCCTTTTTTTTGAAAAGCAATGAGCGCATTAACGTATAAATCTTTACGCTGTTTACCTAGTTGCAAACCGCGTTTGTGTAACTCTTGTAATACCAATCTAAAGTGGCCCCATTCTTCGGTTACAATGGGCGCTAATTCTTTTACGAGTTCTACCCGGTCCGAATAACGCTGGATGTAAGAAATACAGGTGAGTGCCGCTTTTTGCTCGCAATAGGCATGGTCCGTTAAAATAGCTTCAATGCTAATGGCAGCAAGGTCTACCCAGCGGGGGTCGGTGGGCAACTGAAGTCCCAATATATTTTTTGTATCCGTAGACAATTCCATACGCAAATATCCGGCTTGGCATTCAATTATAAAAACCTTTGTTACGCCATATAAAAATCTTAATTTCAGTGTTCAAACGATTGTCTATGCGCATAGTCCCTTTTATTATTTCTGCTGCCCTCACAACGGGGTTAGTAGCTGTATTAAACACCCCACTTTCAGTGGGTAAAACCAAAACTCCAAGACTGGGTTATTTTTTATCGCCTCAACAAGGATTTTGGCAAAATGCCGAACCTGAAAATCAATCTTTCGATGGCAATATTGTAACCGATGGTTTACAGGATAAGGTAGAGGTGCTAATGGATGAAAGATTGGTGCCGCATATTTATGCGAGCAACGATAATGATGCCTATTACACACAAGGTTTTTTGCATGCAAAATTTAGACTCTGGCAGATGGAGTTTCAAACCTATGTTGCCGCTGGAAGATTAAGTGAAATTGTAGGACCAGACCGTATTGCCACAGATCGTTTTTTTAGAAGACTGGGTATGCTAGAAGGTGCAGAAGCTACCATGAAAAAAATGGCTAACAACCCGGCATTACAAGCAGCTGTTGCCTCTTATGCTGCCGGTGTAAATGCGTATATCAAATCCTTAAAGCCGGAACAAATTCCATTCGAATACAAACTCCTCGATTATAAACCTGAAGCATGGACGCCCATTAAAACCTATTTGTTTTTGATGTTCATGTCTTACGATTTAACAGGCCGTGGTACCACAACCGATCTTCAAATGACCAATTCAAAAAATTATTTTGGCTACGAAGATTTTAATAAATTATATACCAATGTGCAAGATTCGTTGGATCCGATTATTCCAAAAGGGACTTTATATGAACCAGCTTCTGTGGTTGCAAAAGCACCCGCTTCATTAGACTCATTATATTTTGCTAAAACAGCTTCCGTTACACCTTCGGGTCCAGAAGCACCTAATAAAAGCAATGGTTCAAATAACTGGGCCATTGCAGGCAGCAAAACGAAAAGTGGCAAGCCCATTTTAGCAAGTGACCCTCACCTTGGTTTAAACTTACCATCACTTTGGTATGAAGTGCAAATCACTACACCAACGCATAGTACCTATGGTGCTAGTTTTCCTGGATCACCAGCCGTTATTATTGGATTCAACGATAGTATTGCTTGGGGCGTTACCAATGCAGGTAGAGATGTGTTAGACTATTACGACATGAAGTTTAAAGACTCAACCATGGAAGAGTATTGGTTTAATGGTGCATGGCAAAAGTCGGTCATCAAAGAAGAGCGCATTAAAATAAAAGGACAACCCGATTCTATAGATCGAGTAGCTATAACGGCACTGGGTCCTGTCATGTATGATAAAAGTTATAACGCCAATGGTTCTAACGGACGTTACCTTGCTGTAAGATGGACGGCGCAAGATGGTAGCAGTGGTCTTCAAACTTTTTATGAATTAAACAGGGCTAAAAATTTTGACGATTATGTAAGTGCGATTGATCATTGGACATGTCCTGGTCAAAACTTTGCATTTGCAAGTGTAAGTGGTGACATCGCCATTAAGCAACAAGGTTCTTTTGTTGCCAGATGGAATAGACAAGGCGATTTTATTATGCCAGGCGAGGATAGTAGTTACTTATGGCAAGGCATGATTCCTTCTTCCGAAAATCCAATGATTAAAAATCCAGAACGAGGTTTTGTAAGCAGTGCCAATCAAATGTCTACCGATAGTACCTATCCGTATTACTTAGGTGCTGCAAATGCATTTCCATTGTACAGAGGAATCATCATCAATAAAAAGTTGAATGCCATGTCTGGTATTACACCTGACGATGTTAAGGCCCTTCAAACCGATAACTACAATGTGTTTGCAGAAATGGCAAGGCCTGCGCTATTCAAATTTTTGGATGAATCAAGGTTAAACGCATCCGATAAAAAATATGTAGGTTATCTGCGCAATTGGAATTTGCGTAATGATGTAAACGAAGTAGGTGCGTCTGTTTTTAGAGCTATATGGGATAGTTTGGAAGTAGCTGTTTGGGCCGATGAATTTAAAAATGCATCTCTACCATTACAATGGCCGGATGAGTCTACGCTTCTAGAACAAATGCTTCGCGATTCGGTAGTTCTTTTTCAAGACAATATTGCAACTCCTAACGTTAAAGAAACGATGGTTGATGCGTTGACAGTTGCCATTAAAAAAGCAACACCTTATTTGCAACAAATGGAAAAGGAGGGAACGCTTGCATGGGGTGCATACAAAGACACGCGTGTGAATCACCTTTTAAAAATTCCTGCATTAAGTAGGCTGCATTTGCCCATTGGCGGCGGCGTGCATATTATCAATGCAACCACCAATAACCATGGACCAAGTTGGCGAATGGTGGTGCATTTGGTGGATGGAATAGAAGCCTATGGTGTGTATCCTGGTGGTCAAAATGGAAATCCGGGTAGTAAATATTATGATAGCTTTATTGATAGTTGGGCTGCCGGAAAATATTACCGTATTTTATTTTTGTCAAAGGAAGCGGCTAAACAAAATAGTCAATTCAAATGGCGCATCACATTTACTCATGCTTAATTTATTTTTATGAAATTTATAGTTGCGATTGTATTACATGCTTTTTTAGCTTTTGCCATTGGTTTATATAGTCAGTTTCCTTGGTGGCTTTTTATTGCTACATCAGGTGTCGTTTCATTTTTTATTGCTCAAACGCCTGCTAAAAGTTTTTTTGCAGGGTTTATTGGAATTGCTGCCTTGTGGGCTGGACTCGCAACCGGAAAGGATTTGGCCAATGCCCATTTGCTTTCTAGTAAAGTAGCGCAAATACTTCCATTGGGAGGATCGTATGTAACACTTATTCTTGTTACTGCACTGGTTGGCGGACTATTAGGCGGCTTTGCTGCTTTAACAGGCGGATATTTGCGTAGTAATTCTACGAAGTAGTTAAATTATTATACCATTTAACAAATAGGTAGCTTCTATTTATGAGAAGCTACCTATTTTTGTTTATATGCATTGTACAAAGTATTTACTTAGTCTTACCCTTGTTTTTTTATCTTGGTTACAGCTGTCTGCTCAAACAATCGTAACAGGGTCTGTTACCGATGGTACTGGAAAAAAGCTAGCATATGCCTCTGTTATCATTAAAGGAACGACAAAGGGGGTTACAGCCAATGCAGATGCAAAATATTCATTGTCCCTTGCCGCAGGTTCTTATACAATTTCTTGTAATTATGTAGGATTTGAAGCAGTCGACAAAAAAATAAAAATTGTTCCGGGTCAGGATACGCTGTCTTTATCTTTTTTATTAACAAAACAGGTATTCCTCTTAAATGACGTCGTTGTTTCTTCAAAAGGAGAAGACCCGGCATATGCTATTATCAGAAAAGCCATT
>JAGWVE010000004.1 GCA_018971025.1 Bacteroidota bacterium
TCTGGCGTTAATAAATTGGGCTCTATCGATGAAATTCTAAAGCGTTCTATTCCTTCAATGGCATCAAGTGCTTGTATCAGATCAAAAAAGGTTTCGGTATGTTTTTCGCCATTTGGACCTTTCCCAAAATCTCCTAAATTAACCCCTGTTAATACGATTTCTTTAGCGCCGCTAGCTGCCACCGTTTTGGCTTGTTCTACTACATTCGCTACAAGGTCACTTCTGCTTTTGCCCCTAGCCATGGGGATGGTGCAAAAAGAGCAGTTGTAATCACAACCGTCTTGTACTTTTAAAAAACACCTGGTTCGATCATTTTGAGAAAAAGAAGCCGTAAAGCCTGTTACATCTGCAATATCACAACTACAAATAGTAGTAGGGTTTCCTTTTGAAAGGGAGCTAATATGGCTGGCTAGGTTAAATTTTTCGGCAGCACCTAATACAAGGTCAACCCCTGGAATTTCTGCTATTTGGGCCGGTTTTAACTGGGCATAACAGCCTGTTATTACAACAAAACTTTCGGGCGCCCTTTTTTGAATGCGGCGTACAATTTGTCTACATTCTTTGTCTGCATTGTCTGTAACAGAACAGGTGTTGATGACGTACACGTCGGCTAGATCTTCAAACTCTTTTTTGTCAAAACCTTCTAATGCTAGCATTCTAGAAAGGGTAGAGGTTTCCGAAAAGTTAAGTTTGCAGCCCAGTGTATGAAAGGCAACGGTTCTATTTTGACTCATGAGCCCACAAAGATAAGCAGGATCAAGGATTTTTTAACCCTTAATAGTATCTTAAAATACGAAATAATAGGCTTTGGGCTTTCCATTTTACGATTAAAAAGTTATGTTTGTCTGTCTTTTAAAACGAAGAATTATGCTTTTTACTAGAATTAATAATTTAATTGGATGGGTTGTGTTTGTGATAGCTGCATCTGTGTACATTTTAACTGCAGAAGCAGGGGGTAGTTTATGGGATTGTGGCGAGTTTGTGAGTAGTTGTTTTAAAGTTCAAATTCCGCATCCTCCTGGAGCCCCTTTATTTGTAATTATAGGTCGTGTATTTATTGTTTTGTTTGGCAACAATCCCTTAACGGCTGCTAAGGCTGTTAATATCATGAGTGCGCTTGCTAGTGCCTTTACTATTTTATTTTTATTTTGGACGATCACCCATTTTGCGCGCAAAATAATGGGCATCAAAACTTCTGATACCCTTTCAGCTGGTCAATGGATCAGTGTAATGGGTGCTGGTGTAGTGGGTGCTTTGGCTTATACTTTCAGTGATTCATTTTGGTTCAGTGCTGTAGAAGGTGAAGTATATGCATTGTCTTCTTTCTTTACGGCTATTGTATTTTGGGCCATTTTAAAATGGGAAAATCATGCAGATGAAGTGGATGCCGACAAATGGATTGTCTTTATATTTTTTATGATGGGCTTATCTATTGGTGTTCACCTTTTAAACCTATTAACCATTCCTGCCATTGTCATGGTATATTATTTCCGTAAGCAAGATAGTTTCAACTATGCTGTTATTCGTAAATGGTTTGTGCGCATTATTGGTATTGGTGGAGTGCTTGCTTTTGTTGTTGGTTTATTAATGGCTAATGCCGAAGTAAATCCGGAACGTGGCGTAGAAATGGATAGCACATTAGGTGGCCTTATGTTATTAGGTACGCTTGCTGCTATTGGGTTATTATATTTTGTAGAATCTAGAGATAAAGCTGCTAAAAAAACGTACGGCGGCATTTATATCTTTTTTGTAATTGCATGTGCAATTACCGGCATTGTTCAAGTAGGAGTGATTCAATATACGGTTAAGTTTGCGGGTGCCTTTGACCGCATATTTGTAAATAGTTTTGGCCTTCCGTTTTTTACAGGATTCACCACATTTTTTGTATTGATGGCTGGACTCATTTGGTATGGGTTAAAGGTAGCAGCAGCAAAAGGTTGGTCAATGTTGCGTCTAGGAATTTGGTGTTTGACATTTATGTTAATCGGTTACAGTAGCTATGTAACCACCATGATTAGAAGTAGCGCCAATCCATCGGTTGATATGTACAATGTAGACAACCCCATTAGTTTGGTTGGCTATTTAGGTCGTGAACAATATGGTGATTTCCCATTATTATACGGACAAAAATTTAATGCAAGACCCATCGATGTTAAAAACACGGGTATGCGTTATCAAAAATCTACAGACAAATACATAGAGCTAGGCGAAGACCGTAAATATGTTTTTGCTGCAGAAGATAAAATGATTTTTCCACGTGTTTGGGATATGAGCAATGATCAAAATCATGCCGATTATTATGCTTATTTCTTAGGCATCAATAGACAGCAGGATGGCACTTACGAGCGTTCTCCTAATCAGGCTGATAATATCAAGTACTTCTTCCAATACCAATTAAATTGGATGTACTTCAGGTATTTCATGTGGAATTTTGCAGGTAAACAAAATGATAACCAAGGATTGTTTGCGGGCAATGTAAGAGATGGTAACTGGATTACCGGTATTGCGCCTATCGATAATTTAATTTATGGCGATCAGTCTGCGCTTCCTGATAGTTTAAAAAACAACAAAGCGCACAATACACTTTTTGCACTTCCCTTTATTTTGGGATTGTTAGGGATGTACTTCCATTACAAGAAAAAGAAAACAGATTTCGGTGTTAACTTTTTGATGTTCTTCTTTACTGGTTTTGCAATTGTACTTTATTTAAACCAACCAGGGTATCAGCCTCGTGAGCGTGACTACGCTTATGTAGGAAGTTTTTATGCTTTTGCAGTATGGATTGGATTAGGCGTTTTAATGGTTAAAGAATTATTGAGCAAATCTTTATCTCAAACAACTGCGGCGGGTATTGCAACGATTGTTTGTTTATTAGCTGTGCCAACTTTAATGGCAAGCCAAGAATGGGATGACCATGATAGAAGTAACAAAGTGATTGCTAGAGATTTAGCCAAAGACTATCTAGAAAGTTGTGCTCCCAATGCAATACTATTTACGTTTGGCGACAATGATACCTATCCACTTTGGTATGCACAAGAAGTAGAAGGAATTCGAAAAGATATTCGTGTTATCAACTATAGTTTATTAGGAATTGATTGGTATATCAATCAGCTTCGTTACAAAGTAAATGAAAGCCCTGCCATTGATGTGATTTGGTCTGCAGATCAAATTGAAGGAAGTAAGCGCGACTATATCGAGTATAAGCCAAACCCTTCTATGCCAGATGATAAGTTTTACAACTTATATGACATAATGAAAAATTATGTGGGCAAAGACAATCCAGATAATGATTATAGCTTCCCGGTTAAAAATGTAACTGTTCCTGTAGACGTTGCTGCTGCTATAAAAAATGGCACAGTAAATGCAACGGATAGTGTTGTTGCATCTTTAGATTTTTCATTACCGCGCAATGCCTTAATGAAAAACGAATTAGCAGTATTAAACATTATTGCTGCTAACAATTGGAAGCGTCCAATTTACTTTACAAATGCTGGTGCAGAACTAGGCTTTGATCAATACTTACGTAGAGATGGTTTAAGCTACCGATTAGCGCCTGTTAAAAATAGCAAAGTAAATACCAATTGGATGTTGGATAAATTAACCAACAAGTTTTCTTTTGGCAATGCGGATAAACCTGGTGTTTATTTTGATGAAGAAAATAGAAGACACTTAAATGGTATCCGTTCTGCATATGCCGAACTTGCCATTGACCTAGCTTCTAAAAATAGAAAAGAAGACGCAAGAGCTGTGTTAAATAAAGTAGACAAAATGATGCTTGAAAGCAATTTTGGGTATGGCTTAACGAGCAGAGGGAACCTTCATAACAGAAATTCATTATTATTTTTAGAAGCATGTTATTTAGCTGGAGATAAAGCCCTTATTCAAAAAGTGAGTACTGCTGTTAAAAAAGATTTACAGCAACAAGTAAACTACTACAATACGTTAACGGGCATGAAAGCCGATAATATGGCGCAGGAAAAACAAACGGCAGAATCATACTTGCAAGCACTCGGTCAAATGCAATCAATGTACAATCCGTCTGTTGAAATTCCGGGTAAAGTAATGTCTAAAGAAACAGAGAAATAAGATTAAATAATTTCCTTTAGTTTGGCAACCACAACATCAATTTCATTTTTGGTGTTGTGTTTGCTAAATGAAAATCTTACGGTGGTAATGTCAGGGTTGTTATTGATGGCCCTAATAACGTGCGATCCAGCATTGGCGCCACTGCTGCAGGCACTTCCACCACTAGCACAAATATGATTGATATCTAAATTAAAGAGGAGCATTTCACTTTTACTAGATGCTGGAAAATTAACGCTTAAAACAGTGTATAAAGCCTTTCCTAAAGGATCTCCATTAAAGGTAACACCTTCTATATTTTGCAAAAGGCTATCCATCATATAGCGCTTAAGCTCATCAATGTAAACGCTGTCTTTTTCAAATTGTTCTGTTGCAATTTCTAGTGCTTTTGAAAAACCAACAATGCCATATAAGTTTTCGGTACCTGCACGCATATTGCGTTCCTGTGCACCACCATGTACCAAAGGGTTTATTTTAATTGATTCATGGATATATAAAATGCCAACGCCTTTTGGGCCATGAAATTTGTGTCCAGCCCCTGTAATAAAATGTACGGGTGTATTTTTTAAATCAAAAGGAAAGTGGCCTACCGTTTGCACCGTATCGCTATGAAAAATAGCATTGTAGGTATTGCAGAGGTTACCTATCTCGTGTAAATCAATCATGTTGCCAATTTCATTGTTGGCATGCATGAGGGTTACCAAACATTTGTCGGTGCTGTTTTTTAACAGCGTTTCTAAATCTGAAATATCTATATGTCCATTTGGTAAAAGCTTCACATAACTTAATGTTGCAGCGCCTGTTTTTTGTAAATGTTCTACAGTATGGCTGGTAGCGTGGTGCTCGATGGGAGAAGATATAATATGCTTGCAACCTAAATCTTTGACGGCAGCACGAATGGCCGTATTGCTACTTTCTGTGCCACCACTTGTGAAAAATATTTCTGAAGGGCGGGTGTTTAAAATAGCAGCTACTTTTTTTCGCGCATTTTCTATGGCTAAGCGTGTTTCACGGCCATAACTATAAATTGAGGAAGGATTTCCAAAATGTACCGTTAAATAAGGCATCATCGCCTCAAGTACCTGTGGGTCTAATGGGGTAGTGGCCGCATTGTCTAGATAGATCCTTTCCATACTATCAAAGATAAGAATTTGTAATTTATTGCTTAGATACCTGCTTCCTGGATGTCTTTCATTAGTTTTTGGGCAATATTGTCTGCTACATTTTGAGAATTGCTTTCGGCGTAAATTCTGATAATAGGCTCGGTATTGCTAGATCTTAGGTGTACCCAATCCGACTCAAAATCAATTTTTAAGCCGTCTTCAGTGTTGATGGAGTGATTTTTGTATTTATCCTTTAGATGGCTAAATATCTTTTCCAAGTCAAAACCTGGGGTAAGTTCAATTTTGTTTTTACTCATGAAATAATCGGGGTAGGTATTTCTAAGTTGTTGCACTGTTTTTTTCTCTTTGGCTAGATGCGATAAAAATAATGCGATACCAATTAAAGCATCTCGGCCATAATGTAATTCAGGAACGATAATGCCACCATTGCCTTCACCACCAATCACCGCGTTTGTAGCTTTCATTTTTGCAACAACATTTACTTCTCCAACTGCACTTGGTGTATAAGTGCCGCCATGCTTTTCAGTAACATCTCTAAGAGCTCTTGTAGAAGACATATTACTTACCGTATTGCCTTTTTTGTTTTGCAAAACATAGTCGGCAACTGCAACAAGGGTATATTCTTCTCCAAATAAAGTGCCGTCTTCACAAACAAAGCAAAGCCTATCTACGTCAGGGTCTACAGCGATTCCCATGCTTGCATTTTGTTTTAAAACTTCGCTGCATAGTTCTCGTAGGTTTTCGGGAAGTGGTTCAGGATTGTGTGCAAAACGACCATTTACTTCAGCATTAATTACGGTAATATTGGTTACGCCTAAAGCTTCTAATAATTGAGGCACGGCAAAGGCGCCAGAACTATTAATGGCATCCACAACAATCGAGAAATTACTTGACTTGATAGCATCTACAGCCACCAACGGATGCGCAAGAATGGCTTTAATATGCGTGTCTAAGGCAGTGTCATTTTTGGTTTGCGTTCCTAAATGATCTACACTAGCAAAATTATATTTGTCTTCTTTTACAATATCTAATAAAGCAGCGCCATCGGCGCCACTGATAAATTCTCCTTTGTGGTTGAGTAATTTAAGTGCATTCCACTCTTTGGGGTTATGGCTTGCTGTTAAAATAATACCACCAGCTGCTTTTTCAAAAACCACGGCCATTTCTACGGTGGGTGTAGTGCTTAAACCTAGGTCTATAACATCGATGCCTAGGCTTAATAGGGTATTTACCACAAGTGATTGTACGATTTCGCCACTGATACGGCCATCTCTGCCAATCACTACTTTTTTATTGCCATTGGAACTGGCTAAAAGCCATGAACCATAGGCTGCCGAAAAACGGACAATATCAAGCGGGCTCAATGATTCATTTGGTGCTCCACCAATCGTGCCTCTAATGCCTGAAATACTTTTAATTAACGCCATATCTTTTCATCATTAAAGCTGCAAACATAAATCAAATTTGTTGCTTTGCTTACCCTAATTTCGCATGAGTTTTAAACAATAATATGAGCAAAAAGGGTTGGTTTACAGATTGGTTTAATTCTAGCTATTATCATGCATTGTATCAGCACCGAGATGATACAGAGGCGCTTCAATTCATCCATAATTTACTAGCTTATTTAAAGCCCATGCCACACGCAAAAATGCTGGATATAGCTTGCGGAAAGGGGAGGCATAGTAAAGCATTGTTTGACGCTGGATTTGATGTTGTAGGAATAGATTTATCTCCTGCATCTATAAACGCAGCTTCTAGCATGAAAACCAATGGGTTGACATTTTCGTGTCATGATATGCGGGAAACTTTTAGAAACAACTATTTCGATTACGCATTTAATTTTTTTACCAGTTTTGGTTATTTTAATTCGGACGAGGAGCATCAGTTGGCTATACAAGCGATGTCTAATAATTTAAAAGAAGGCGGAACGCTCGTGATAGATTATTTAAATGTTAGCATTGTTGATTCTACCTTAGATCTTGCTACCGAAACCCAAATAGATGGTTTTCATTTTCAAATTAAAAAGTGGCAGGATCCTTTGTTTTTATACAAAGAAATAAAAGTAGTAGATGCCCTTACCCAAGAAGAGTTAGGCATTTTTGAAGAGAAGGTTAGAAAATACACCTTACACGATTTTATGGATTTTATGCAAAAAGCAGGGCTAACTATTGTTGCAACATTTGGCAATTACCAGCTAGATCCATTTAATCCTGAAAACGCCGATCGGTTAATTATAGTGGCTCAAAAGCATCTAAATTCTTAGTATCTTTAATTATCATGTATTTGTTAATGCAGCCTTTTTTTAAATCTTTAGCGGTGTTAGATCAATCCTTGTTTATATGGATTAATCAAAAAGCAACGCATCCTTTTTTGGATGCCATTTTGCCGCTTATGCGCGAATCCACTTTTTGGATTCCGCTTTATTTATTTCTTATCATTTTTGTATTTGTAAACTTTGGTAAAAAAGGGTGGATTTGGTTATTGTTTGCTGCATTAACGGTTTTATTAACCGATCAAATTAGTAGTGGACTCATTAAAAACTTTGTACAACGTCCAAGGCCTTGTTTTGACCCAAATTTTTATAGCCAGGTTCGGTTGTTATTAGATCACTGTTCTGGTGGTTATAGTTTTACATCTTCGCATGCGACCAATCATTATGGTATTGCAGCTTTTTTATTTGCAACACTTGGATCTTATTTTGGTCGTTGGAAATACTTGTTATTTGTGTGGGCTTCACTCATTTGTTATGCACAAGTTTATGTTGGTGTGCATTATCCATTGGACGTCATTGTAGGTGCGATACTTGGCTATATCATTGGCTCCATTGTTTACATGGCATATCAAAAATTAGATCATTTACAAGATACACATGAGTCATAAGTTTTTTGTAATATCCTTGTTTGCAGCTTGCCTTATATGTATTATTGGCATGCTAGGTATTCCTTTAATTGACATTGATGCTGCTCAATATGCATCTATGAGTAGAGAAATGGCGGATACAGGCAATTATTTACAACTCTACGATTTAGGTGCAGATTACCTAGATAAACCGCCGTTGTTATTTTGGTTATCTTCTATGAGTATTCAATTATTGGGTGTTCATGATTGGGCCTACCGTTTACCTTCTATACTTTGTTTGGGGCTAGCATTATGGTCTACCTATAGGTTTACACTTTTGTACTACAATACTTTAACAGCACAGCTTGCAACACTAGTGCTCGCTACATCACAAGCCTTTATTTTAATGGCCCATGATGTTAGGTGTGATACCATGCTTATGGGTTTTGTGATGTTTAGTATTTGGCAATTAGCGGCCTGGTATCAAAGTAATGTATGGAAGCATTTTGTGATGGCATTTGTTGGTATCGGACTTGGAATGTTAACCAAAGGGCCTATTGCATTGGTTGTACCGGGCGTAAGTTTTACCATCCATTTTTTATTGCAGCGTAATTGGAAACAATTTTTTAGGTGGGAGTATATAATAGGGATTGTTATAGTAGCCCTGATGCTCATTCCAATGAGTATTGGACTGTATACGCAGTTTGATTTACATCCCGGGATTCTTATTCATGGCGTGCCTATACAATCGGGCCTACGATTTTATTATTGGACACAAAGTTTTGGCAGGTATACCGGTGAAAATGTATTCAATGAAATGAATCATTTTACTTTTCTTTTAGAAAATATGCTTTGGAGTTTTTTGCCTTGGATATTTATTTTTTTAACAACCCTTGTACTATCTATTAAGGATCTTATCAAGGACAAATTAAAACTGCAAAGCCATCAAGAATTTATTGCTACAGGTGGATTTATACTAACCTATTGCATGCTGGCTAGAAGTCAGGCGCAGCTACCGCATTATATTTTTGTGGTATTACCGCTTGCTGCCATTGTTACTGCTAAAGGGCTTTATCAAATCTATTTTTCGGAGGGCTTTGTAAAGCTGCAAAAAATATTCTTATATTTTCATGGGTTTATTTTTTCTATTTTATGGATTGCCATATTAGCGATTGTTTATTTCGTTTTTACGGATATGCCTGTTTACGTAAAAGTAATCGCTAGCTTTGGTGCTTTGTATTTCGGGTATGTTTTATTGATGAAGCAAACAGTGCTGCCTAAGTTTCTATATCTAGCAGTTTATACCATCCTTGGCGTGAATCTACTTTTAAATACTTCTTTTTATCCAAAATTATTAAAGTATGAACTAGGGGTTTCTGCGGCTTCATTTATCAATCAAACTAAGTTGCCAAAAAACAATATTTACTTGTATGAAATAGATGAGAGTAGGGCACTGCATTTTTACGGCAATCATTCGTTTGAACGTATTTTTGATAGCTCACTTTTAAAGCCGCAACAAATTTTAATAACCAAGGCGTCAAGCTACTCGGCGCTGAAACAAAAGTTCCCTGCATCAAGTATACTTTATAAAAATGCCTATTTTGGGGTGAGTATGCTTACGTTACCATTTTTAAATCCAGCTACAAGAGATAAAGAAGTAACCCCTTATATTATCGTAGCTTTGGCAAAGTAGACCTACACCAAACGATACTTCATTCATGACAGAGATTTTTATAATTCTAGGACTGATACTTATTAACGGTTTCTTTTCTATGGCCGAAATTGCACTTGTTTCTGCCAGAAAAGCTAGGTTAGAGGCCCAGGCAGACAAGGGAGATGTAGATGCTAAAAGAGCGCTAAAGCTAGCCAATCATCCAGATACGTTTTTATCTACCATTCAAATTGGTATTACACTTGTTGGTGTTTTAACTGGTATTTATTCGGGTGGCACATTTAAAGAGCCGCTTACGAACTGGTTAGCTCAATTTGCACTAATTGCACCTTATGCGCAAACAGTTGCTACACTCATTATTGTTATTGTATTAACCTATGTTTCGCTTGTACTTGGTGAACTAGTTCCTAAGCGCATAGGTTTAAGCAATCCAGAAGGTATTGCAAAATCGGTGTCTGTGGTGATGCAATGGGTTACATTTATTATGTATCCTTTTATATGGTTGTTGAGTGCGTCTTCGCATTTAATTATGCGCATTTTACAAATGAAGCCCAATGATAATCAGGTAACAGAGGAAGAAATTAAAGCCATCATTAGTGAAGGTACGGAGCAAGGAACGATTGAAGAGGCAGAGCAAGAAATCATCGAACGCGTATTTCATTTAAGTGATCGAAATATTACATCACTCATGACTCACCGAAGTGATATTTTATGGTTAGAGTCAACCAAAACGGTTGCTGATGTAAGAGCGCATATGCCTGAAACCTTGCATTCGATGTATCCAGTGTGTGAAGGAAGTATTGATCAAATAAAAGGGGTTGTTTCATTAAAAGATTTATTTGTAGCGGATGGAACGCAGCTTGTTAGCGCAGTTGCTAAAGAAGCAAAGTATGTGCCAGAAAATAACTCGGCCTATCAGGTGCTAGAAAGTTTTAAGCAATCTAAAATTCACCACTGTTTTATTGTCAATGAGTACGGATCTATCGAGGGGTTGATTACGCTCAACGACATACTAGAGGCCATTGTGGGGGATATTCCACAAGCAGAAGACCAGGATTATGAAATTTTAAAAAGAGCCGACGGTAGTTATTTAATTGATGCGCAACTGCCTTTCTATGATTTCTTAAGTTACTTTGATAAAACAGAATTTATGATGCAAGGCGATCAAGAATTTGATACGCTTGCAGGTTTTATTATTCATTCTTTAGAAAAAATTCCTACAACAGGAGAAACGCTTACTTGGAAAACGTTTAGTTTTGAAATTGTAGATATGGATCAGCACCGTATAGATAAAATACTTGTAACGCTTTTGGAGCAGGAATAATTAAAAAATAAAATTGGCGGTTCTGCTCGGGTAGTCTAGTTTAAAAGTCTTTTCTGTACCCTTAGACTTTACGTGTATAATATTTACTTGTGAATTTTCTAAATCATATAAAATATCACAATCAATTCCTACCGTATTTGCACTATTAATATTTTGTGCTTCAAAATAACACCAGGTGCTTTCTTTTTGTTGCTCAAAGCCAATGATGGTATAATTGACAGGTTTTCCATTTACAATTACAGTGAGGTGCTTTGATATATACTTTTGAATTTCTTCATTCACAAAAGCTCTATTGGTTGGTTGTAGGATATCTATTTTAGTAGTGGTATATTTTTGTAGCGTTTTTTCTAAATCTTCATTAAAAATGCGAACGCTCATTTCTAAGCTTCTCTCTTTTGCATTGTGGTTGATATCTATAACAGATACAAAAAATGGGTGCAATATGGCAAGAAGGCTGGTGAGCGTCCAATGAATTAGTATATTTACCATCGTATCCTGATCTTTATTACAAATGTCTAACTAAAATTTGATTTTATGCATGCGTTTTGGATGTATACCCAAATAGGATTTAATCATATTGCCAATTTATCTGGCATGGATCATATTTTATTTGTGGCTGCTTTGTGTATTCGCTATCAACTATCAGATTGGAAAAAGTGGCTAGTTCTTATCACTGCTTTTACTATTGGGCACTCTATAACCCTTATTTTAAGTGTCTTTAATTACCTCGATTTTTCTACAGCTTGGATTGAGTTTCTGATTCCTATTACTATTCTTATTACATCAATTAATAATATGTTTGTAAAACAGTTTAGTTTCAAGACCCGTTTTCCCGTTATTTACTTTTTTGCCCTATTTTTTGGACTTATTCACGGGTTAGGATTCAGTTTTTACCTAAAAAGCCTGCTAGGATTACAGCAAAATATAGCTCCAGCCTTATTGGCGTTTAATTTGGGGCTTGAAATAGGTCAAATTCTGATAGTGATGGCTATTTTAGTTATTTCTTTTATATTCGTTTCGCTTTTAAGAGCCCCTAGAAGAGACTTTGTTTTGATTGTCAGTGGTGGCATTTTTGCACTCTCTCTTCAAATGGCAATTGAGCGGTATTTTAATCTATAATCAATTACGCTATGAAGCAATTTTTTGCATTTTTAATGTTTGTTGCAGTGAGCACCGTTTCATTTGCTCAAAACATTCAAAACAATCCAACCTCAAATCACGGAAACAAGTTTGAGCAGTTAGGTACCATTTTAGCTACGCCCAACGAGTACAGAACTGCTAGTGGTGCACCTGGGCCAAAGTATTGGCAACAACGTGCCGATTACAACATCAAGTGTGAGCTTGATGAAGCCAATTTAAAATTAAAAGGAAGTGAAACCATCACTTACTTTAACAACTCTCCAGATGCTTTAACCTATTTATGGTTACAGCTCGATGAAAATGAACACAGCACCATCAATAAAGCCGATTTTCAGGATGGAAGTTCATTGCGTCAGGTTTCTGAATCTTCTATTAAAGCTTTAGAAGATGCAAAAAAAGACAATGGCTATGGTCATATTATTTCTAAAATTACAGACGCAACTGGTAAGGCATTAAAATACACCATCAACCAAACAATGATGCGTATTGATTTACCAGCTACATTGTTACCAGGTCAAAAATTTGTTTTAAATATTGATTGGTCTTATAAAATTTCTGACCGTTTGGTATTTAGAGGAAGAGGTGGGTATGAATTTTTCCCTGAAGATGGAAATAGCGTATTTACCATGGTACAATGGTTCCCAAGACTTTGCGTATACTCTGATTTTCAGGGATGGCAAAACCATCAATTTACCGGTAGAGGCGAATTTGCTTTAACTTTTGGTAATTATAATGTAGCGATTACTGCACCTGCCGACCACGTAATTATGGGTACTGGTGAGTGTCAAAACTATGCGCAAGTATTATCTGCTGCTCAGTTAGCTCGTTGGAAAACGGCGCAAACAGCAAAAGATGTTGTTGAAGTTGTAACATTGGATGAAGCAAAAAATGCAGAGAAGCAAAAAAGTACTGCTAAAAAAACATGGGTATTTAAAGCAGACAACGTACGTGATTTTGCATGGGGTTCGAGTCGCAAATTTGTTTGGGATGCAATGCCTACTTATGTAGAAGGTAAGAAAGTGATGTGTATGAGTGGTTATCCTAAAGAAGCATATAATTTATGGAGAAAGTATTCTACTAAAGTAGTAGCACATACCATTCGTTCTTATTCTAAGTTTTCTATTCCTTATCCTTACCCTGTAGCACAAAGTATAGAAGCGTCTAATGGTATGGAATATCCAATGATTTGCTTTAACAACGGCCGTACTAATAAAGATGGCACCTATAGTGAAGCTACTAAACTAAGTATGATTGGTGTTGTAATACATGAAGTAGGCCATAACTTTTTCCCAATGATTGTGAACTCTGATGAGCGTCAATGGTCTTGGATGGATGAAGGTTTAAATACTTTTGTTGAATATTTAACCGAAGAATTATTTGATAATAAATACCCTACACGTAGAGGGCCTGCATTTAGTATTGTTGATTATATGAAAGCGCCTAAAGATCAATTAGAGCCAATTATGACCAACAGTGAAAATATTATTCAGTTTGGCCCTAATGCTTATGCTAAACCAGGAACTGCT
The DNA here is from genome assembly GCA_018971025.1 of Bacteroidota bacterium. Classification (GTDB taxonomy): domain Bacteria; phylum Bacteroidota; class Bacteroidia; order Chitinophagales; family Chitinophagaceae; genus Sediminibacterium. The sequence goes on from JAGWVE010000004.1 coordinate 13,708, forward strand.
TTAAATATTTTACGTGAAACCGTAATGGGTAGAGAATTATTTGATTTCTCATTTAGAGAATATGCTAGACGTTGGGCATTTAAACACCCTACACCTGCCGATTTATTTAGAACCATGGAAGACGCTAGTGCCGTAGATTTAGATTGGTTCTGGAGAGGTTGGTTTTATGGTATCGATGCTTGTGATATTGCTATTGATACGGTTGCGCATGCTGTATATGATGCATCTGCACAACCCCGTGGTGGCGGTATGATGGGTGGTAGAAATGGTGGCGGCATGAAATTAGGTTTAGATAAGCCAACACTTAATAGTTTTGAGGATATTTCTAAAATTAGAAATAGAGAAGACAAGTCTATCATTTTTGCAACAGATGCTGATACCTCATTAAGAGATTTTTACTGGCGCTATGCAAGAGGTATTGAGCCTTATGATTCAGTAACCAAAAATAGCATGCCTTCATTTGGAGCACCAGAAGCACTTTCTAATGAAGAAAAAGCAAACTATAGCAATGTGCATTTATATGAAATTACTTTTAGCAATAAGGGTGGTCTTGTAATGCCAATCATTGTTGAATTTACCTACAAAGATGGCACCAAAGAAACAGAACGTATTGGTGCTCAAATTTGGCGTAAAAATGAAAACAAAGTGTCACGTGTGTTTATGTCTCGTAAAGAAGTAGCGAGCATTAAATTAGATCCAATGCGTGAAACTGCGGATATCAACGAAACCAATAATTTCTGGGGTAACGTAAGTGCAGAGCCTAGTAAGTTTACGTTGTTCAAACAACGTGCGCTTGGAAGAGGTCAGTCATTTGGCTTAAATCCAATGCAAGCTGCTCAAGAAAAGAAAAAATAATAAAAGACTAGTAATATTAAAGCCACTTGAATTATCTTCAAGTGGCTTTTTTTATATAAATCATTCGTATGAAAAATATTGTAACCGTTTTTGTTTGTTTATGCATTGTTCTTGTCACAAATGCAGCACGCGTTGACACCATTGAAGTATATAGTAATGCCATGCATAAAAATATTAAAGTAGCTGTTGTAGTGCCAAACAATCAGGCGGGGCAAATAGGTGTAAAATTTCCGGTTGTTTATTTGCTGCATGGATACAGTGGCAACTATGGAAGTTGGTTAAAAGATGCACCTCAGTTACAAACCAGAGCCGATCAATATCAAATAATGTTGGTATGCCCAGATGGTGGATATGGAAGTTGGTATTACGATAGCCCCATCAATGATTCTATAAAATATGAAACATTTATAACCCAGGAGTTACTGTCCTACATTGATGCACATTTTCCAACAAGTGCTAATAAAGATCACCGTGCGATTACAGGGCTTAGTATGGGTGGCCATGGTGGTTTGTTTTTAGGAATACGTCATGCTAATTTATTTGGAAATGCAGGTAGTGTTTGTGGTGGGGTAGATATTAGGCCTTTTCCTAACAATTGGGATATCAAAAAATCATTAGGAACGATTACGGAACAGCCTCAAAACTGGGAGGATTATTCGGTTGTTAATATTGCTAAAAATCTAAAGCCGTATCAGCTGCATATTATATTTGATTGTGGCGTTTCAGATTTTTTTATTGATGTTAACCGTTCACTTCATCAAATATTACTCGCCAATAAAATTGATCACGATTACACCGAACGGCCTGGTGGGCATAACAAAGCCTATTGGGGTAATAGTATCGATTATCAATTGCAATATTTTGCAAAAAGTTTTATGGTTGCCATCAAATAATAGTTTAGCCACCCGTTTTGCCGTCTACTATTTTTTTGCCTTTATTTTTCTTTTGAAACTCGAGAACTTCTTTAGGAATTATTTTTTTGGTAGCCGTATCTGATTTTGTTCTGAGCGAACTTGTGTTTGGTAACGAATCACTCGAATCAGCTAACGTTTCTTTTTTTGCATTCGGGTCTTGTAATACATCTAAAATCCAGTGCTCGGTTCTTAATTTTTGACCCGTATACGGGTCAAAAATTTTCCAAGTGCCATGCTTTAATGATGCACCTGTTGTTTTAACGATTACCTTTTCGTACATATTTGGATTGTTGATGTCCTGCACATCAATGGTATCATAGGGTTTTGAGGGGTCAATGGCTTTCCAAGATTCTTCTCTTTCGATACCCTGAATCGTATAATAAGAGCTGATGCCATTTTTAAGTCCCCATTTATAATTTTCAATGGCCATGGGGTCACCTAGTAAATTAAATCGGCGCCAAGTGCCTTCTTTTTTATCATTGATAAAAACCCCTTCCTCGATATAACCTCTTTCACCTCTAATAGGTGGTATTTCAATTTTCCATTTGCCCCTTTTTGCACCGTTCGCTTCTGTGCAATTGATGGTATCGCCTTTAGATGTGATTTTAAAGGTTTTACACTGTGCATTAAGGCAGGTATAAAATAGTATAGAAAAAAGGGTAAAAAGAAGGCGCATTTTCTTACATTTAATCACTTAAAAATACAAATTATAAGTACGACTATGAGAAAAATACTCAGTTTTTGTCTTTTGCTAACAATGTCATTGTACAGCACTGCTCAAATTAAACCTACATCAGCTTCAGAAAGATTATCCTCTTTTGAACAGCGTAAAAAATTATTGGAGGCTTCCACTATTAACTCGGTACCCTTTAGAAATATTGGCCCAAGTGTCATGAGTGGAAGGGTGGTAGACATAGCCGTTAATCCAGAAGACCCTACTAATTTTTATGTTGCATATGCTACGGGGGGACTTTGGCATACGGTTAACAACGGGCAAAGTTTTACCCCAGTATTTGATTCAGAAGCTATTCTTACCATTGGTGCTGTCGCTGTAAACTGGAAAAACAATATTATTTGGGTGGGTACCGGTGAAGTAAATAGTAGTAGATCTTCATATGCTGGTATTGGTGTTTATAAATCTATGAATGGAGGAAAGTCTTGGGATTATTTAGGTCTTCCAGAAAGTCATCACATAGGTAAAATTGTTATCAATGAAATGGAACCCAATACTGCGTGGGTTGCTGTTTTAGGTCATTTATATTCTCCTAACAAAGAGCGTGGTGTATATAAAACCACAGATGGCGGAAAAAATTGGAAACAAACTTTATTTGTTGATGTTAATACGGGTGCGGTAGATATTGATATTGATCCAAAAAATCCATCCAATGTATATGCGGCTATGTGGTATAAAACTAGAACGGCTTCTAATTTTGAAGAGTCTGGTAAAACGAGTGGCATTTATAAAAGTACGGATGGTGGTGATACTTGGAAGCAAATGAATACACCAGGTGCAGGTTTCCCTAATGGAGATGGTGTGGGACGAATTGGCTTAGCGGTGTATCCACAAAATCCATCTACAGTTTTTGCTGTGGTGGATAATAATTTTCATCAACCAGATACAGCCTTACAAAAAGCTGCAGATACCAGCAGGTATGCGCTTCGTGATTTTAAAGATTTAACCAAAGAGGGGTTTGCTGCACTGGATGAAAGAAAGTTAAATGCTTTTATTCGTTCGCCCCGTAATCAAATACCAGCAAAGTATACTGTTGTTGGTTTAAAAGATGCAGTAAAAAATGGAACATTAGCACCAACTTGTATTTGGGATTTCTTATATGATGCTAACACGGCTTTATTTGAAACACCAATTTATGGCGCCGAATTATACCGAAGTGATGATGGTGGTGCTACATGGAAAAAAACGCATGATAAAACCATTGGTATATATAGTACCTATGGATACTATTTTGGTAAAGTATTTGTAAGTCCTACCAATGCCAATAAAATTGCATTGACAGGTGTAGGCGTAGTGTTAAGTACCGATGGTGGTAAAACATTTAAAGAAATTGGTAAAGAAAATGTGCACTCAGATCATCACTTTGTATGGATGAATGGTAAGCGTGATAGTCATATGATTATTGGCAATGACGGTGGTTGTAATATTACTTATGATGACGGTGAACATTGGTTTAAAGCCAATACTCCAGCCGTTGGACAATTTTATAACATTGCATTTGATATGGCCAAGCCATACAATGTCTATGGTGGCTTACAGGACAATGGTACCTGGTATGGTTCTAGTACTAACAAAGAAAATTATGACTGGTATGATAGTGGTCATAATCCTTTTACTGGCATCAATGGTGGGGATGGTATGCAAGTGCAAGTAGATTTGCGTGATAATAAAACCATTTATAGTGGTTCTCAATTTGGTGCATATTCTCGTCAAAATTTAGTTACCAAAGAGCGAAAGTCGGTTAGGCCTTCTCGTGATTTAGGCGAAACCGCACTTCGTTACAATTGGCAAACACCTATTTTGTTAAGTAAGCATAATCAAGATGTATTTTATTATGGAAGCAATAAATTTCACCGTTCATTTAATAGAGGTGACAGTTTAGTTACCCTTAGCGCAGATTTAACCACCAACCCAGTGCAAGGGGATGTGCCTTTTGGAACTTTAACCACAATAAGTGAGAGTCCAATCAAGTTTGGTCTTATTTACGTTGGTTCTGATGATGGAAATGTACAAATCAGTAAAGATGGTGGTTATAGTTTTTCACTTTTAAATAAAGGCTTACCAAAAGGGTTATATGTAAGTAGAGTAGTAGCGAGTGCTTTTAACGAAGCGCGCGTATATGTTACTTTAAATGGCTACCGTAACGATCATTTTAACGCGTATGTTTACCGTTCAGATGATTATGGTACCACATGGAAGCAAATAATGAAGGATCTTCCTGTTGAGCCCGTAAACGTTATTAAAGAAGACGTAACAAACGAAAATATTTTATACGTAGGTACAGATGGTGGTTTATATGTAAGTACGGATGCTGGTAATAGTTCTATGATGTGGAACAAAGGCCTACCTACAAGTGTGCCTGTGCATGATATTGCAGTACATCCGCGCGACAATGAAATTATACTAGGTACGCACGGCCGTAGCTTATACATTGCTCCATTAGGTGCATTACAAAAAGCTGCGCTAAAGAAGTAAAAAAATATTGATATTTATTATAAAACACGCACTATTCGGTGCGTGTTTTATTTTGTACATACCCGCTCCATTTTTGAACAGCTGCTAACATATCATCCGGAATAGCTGCTTCGAATTTGATAAATTCGTTGGTGGTTGGATGTACAAATCCAAGTGTCGTAGCATGTAGTGCGCACCTTGGACAGGCGTCAAAACAATTGTCTACAAACTGTTTGTATTTGGTATAAATAGTGCCCTTTAAAATGCGGTCTCCACCATATTCGTGGTCGTTAAATAAAGTATGACCAATATGCTTTAAGTGAACTCTAATTTGGTGTGTACGGCCGGTTTCTAATACGCAACTAATCAGGGTTACATAATTGAATCTTTCTATTACCTTGTAATGTGTAATGGCGTGTTTGCCTATATCACCTTCTGGATAGGCGTCAAACATTTTTCGGTTTTGTTTGTGTCGTGCAATATTTGCAACAATGGTTCCGCTGTCTTCCGCAACATCACCCCAAACAAGTGCTGTGTATTTTCTTTCTACGGCATGGTTAAAAAATTGCTTGGCTAAATGTGCTGCAGCTTCGGCAGTTTTAGCTAAAACAATTAAACCCGTTGTATTTTTATCGATGCGGTGCACAAGTCCAAAACGTGGTAATGTTTGCTCGTCTATATTTGGATTTTGTTGTTGTAAATGATAAGCAACCCCGTTTAATAAAGTACCTGTATAATTTCCAACACCAGGGTGCACCACCATGTTGGGTGGTTTATTAATGACCATAACTGCGTCATCTTCAAAAACAATATTGAGCGGGATGTTTTCAACTTTTAAAACATGTGTTTCAGGATTTACGAGGCTCATGATTAATATCTCGTCACCTGGTCTTACCTTGTAGTTGCTTTTAACATTTTTGCCATTTACGGTTAAAAAACCTGCTTCAATACTTTGTTGAACCTTGCTTCGGGTGGCACCTTCCATATGTGTTTGTACCCATTTGTCTATGCGAAAGGGTTCTTGGCCCTTGTCTATAACAAAGGTTTTTCTTTCGTAGAGGGTTTCTGCGCCTTCTTCATTAAATAAATCAATATCCGGTTCCATAGTTGCAAAAATAGCCCCAAACCTTCCTACTTTTGTGCAATGCAGCAGGAAGTTTTTTTTGAGGACTTAGGTACCAGAAGGTACAAAGAGATTTGGGCCTACCAAGAGTCTTTATTAAGTGAGAATTCGGCTATTAAAGCCAGTTACCGAAGCCAAAATGAAATTCCGGTGCAGGATTGGCCTACTAAAAATCATTTGTTGTTTGTAGAACATCCGCCTGTGTATACCCTTGGTAAAAACGGAAACGCCGCTAATGTGCTGATGACCACGGCTTTTATGGAAGCAAATGGTATCGATTATTTTCATATCAATAGAGGAGGAGATATCACTTTTCACGGCCCAGAACAATTGGTGGGTTATCCTATTTTGGATTTAGAAAAATTTAAAACAGATTTGGGATGGTACCTGCGTAGTTTAGAAGAAGTCATTATTCAAACACTTGCGCATTATAGCATTGTTGCGGGAAGAAGTGCAGGTGAAACGGGTGTTTGGTTGGATCCTGATAATAAAAAATTAGCACGTAAAATTTGTGCGATGGGCATTAAATGTAGCCGTTGGATTACCATGCATGGATTTGCACTGAACGTAAATACCGACTTGTCTTATTTTAACAATATTGTTCCTTGTGGCATACCTGATAAACAGGTTACGTCTTTACAAAAAGAATTAGGTCGTGCAGTGCCTATGCAGGAAGTAAAAGATTTGGTCAAACAAAATTTCGAACAAATTTTTGGTGCTACTTTAAAAGATTAAAGTTCCTTTTTTAAAAGAACGGTTTCCTTGTAGTCCGCCCGAATGAATCACTAAAATTTTTGAAGAAGGGTTAAATTTCCCTTTGCTAGCAAGGTCAAAAGCGCCGTATAGTAATTTTGCAGTGTATACAAAATCTAGCGGTACCTCCATATTTGAATAGCAATCATTCATAAAATGGATTAGTGCTGGCGTATGTTTTGCATAGCCGCCAAAATGATAATCATGAATGATTTCAAAACTTTTGTTGACTTCCTCATCAGTTAAGAGTTTCTTTATTGCTGTGTCAATAGATATATTGTTTTTTAAAACAGAGATGCCAATTATTTTTTGATGTTGCATTGCTGCTTTAATAAGTCCGGCCATCATGGTACCAGTGCCCACTGCACAAATGATGGTGTCATAACTGCTGGTGTCTTTTATAGATAGCATTGATTTTGCACCATCTGCGCCTTTAACACCGTAACCGCCTTCCGGTATCCAGGCCCAATTTGGATTTTCATTATTAGCAATAATCTTTTCTTTTTGGTCAAAATCTTCTCTAGAAACAAAATGGAGTGTCATACCATTTTGGATGGCATCGGTTAGGGTAGGTGAAAGGTTTGTTGGTTTTTCACCTCTAATAAATCCAACCGTTTTGAGTCCCATAATAGCGCCATATTTTGATGTGGCTACAATATGATTAGAATAGGGGCCGCCAAAAGTGGCAACGGTTGTTTTGCCGTTATCTATTGCATCTTTTACATACAATTGAAGTTTAAACCATTTATTGCCACTTACAACAGGATCGAGTGTGTCTGCTCTTAATATATTGATATTTAATGTTTTACCACATAATGCGCTGATATCTTGTATATAAATATTATTAATATTCATGTGTATTTTATAGCAACTATTTTAAAGAATGATTTAGCTTCGCAGCCATTAAAATACGCTTATGAAACCAACTTTAGTGATTCTTGCAGCCGGTATGGCAAGCCGTTACGGTAGCATGAAACAGATTCAGTCTTTTGGACCTAGTGGCGAAACTATCATGGATTATTCAATTTATGATGCGATGCAAGCTGGTTTTGGTAAAATTGTTTTTATCATCAGAGAAGATTTTAGTGAGCAATTTAAGGCAATTTTTGAGCCAAAGTTAAATGGCAAAATTGAAACAGATTATGTTTACCAACATTTGTCTGCTTTTACAGAAGGCAAAACCATAACCCCAGAACGTGTAAAACCTTGGGGTACTGCGCATGCAGTGCTTTGTTGCAAAGGGAAATTAAATGAACCTTTTGCAGTTATCAATGCAGACGATTTTTACGGAAGAGACGCTTTTATGCAAGCAGCAGCTTTTCTAAACAATCAGTGCAACGATCAAACCTATTCTATCATTGGATATGAATTAGGTAAAACATTAAGTGATAACGGTACCGTAAGTAGAGGCGTATGTAATGTAGACGCTGATGGTAATTTATTAGACATCAACGAGCGTACAAAAATATTTAAGAACGAAGATGGTGTGATTGTATATGAAGACAATGATGCGTTGTTTCCATTAACGCCAGATACCATTGTTAGCATGAATTTTTTATGTTACCCACCAAGTTTTGTGGCGCTTTGTGAGTCCGAATTTTCTAGATTTTTAGATGCACAAGGGATGGATATGAAATCAGAATTTTTCTTACCATCTGTTACCAAGCATTTTGTAAATGCTAAACTTGGTAATGTAAAAGTAGGTACTACATCTGCCAGCTGGTTTGGTGTTACGTATAAAGAAGATGCACCTGTTGTTCAAGCTAGCATTACTAGTTTAGTAGAAAAGGGATTGTATCCAAGTAATTTGTGGGGATAGGATTGTAATAATTTATTACAATTTATTTATCAAAAGACTTTACATAAAATACGCAAGACTCAAGTGTTGCGATTTGCTTTTTACGTGATAGTCGACTAATGCTTGTACGCGTTGCTATTTTAATGTCTTTGCTGCCTTCATTGCTAGCATTATAATCATTTACAACTTTGTAAATATTATTTGATTTGAGCGCAAATACAACACCTTCTAGTTGCGCTTCTCTGGTACTAAGTACACCTACAACTTCGCCAGCGTTATCAAATACGGGTGCGCCAGAGTTACCTGGGTTAGCACTCATTTGTAATTGATAGGAAAGTGAGTCGCCTTCGTAACCGCTTCTAGCACTTAAATAACCAGTACCATAAACGATCTCATTTCTAGGATATCCAAGTGTAAATATTTCTTCGCCTAAATCGGTGGTTGATTTACGAATAGAATAGGGTAGTGATTTTTTAGAAGTATAATCTGCGTCATCAATTTTTAAGATGGCTAAATCTTTTTCTTGATCGATTAAAGCTATTTCAGCAACATATTCTTTACCGTTATTATCAACTACAATGGCGCCCGTTCCTTTGATAACGTGTGCGTTGGTTATGATAAAGCCTTTGGCATCAATTAAAAAACCAGAACCACCGCTAATAAATTTAACGCCAGCAGGTAATTTGCTTTTTACTTCATTGATAAGTTTGCCTTGGTATTGCTGACTTTTTTTAATGGCAGCGATATCGTTGCTTAATTGTTGAATTTGGCTGTTATGGCTTACAGGAGAAAGGTATAAAGCTAGACCACTAATAAATAAAGCAATTACACCTCCAACAGATGCGGCAATAGAAGCTACTTTTTTATACTTATGGAATAATTGTACAATTTTAGCACCACTAGAAACAGTTGCACTGTTTGTAATATCGCCGCGTTCTAATAATGTTTGGTGCGTTTGTGCAAGCGTTTGTTTGATAGATTTGATAGCGCTATATTGGTTTATTTGCGCTAAGAACATGGCGTGTTCTACCACCATTTGGTCAATTTCTGGGGTATTTTTACGAACCAATTCAAAAGCAGCCTTTTCTTGGGCATCCATTTGGTTGTCCAGGTACTTTTCGATGGTTTCTAATAAAATTAAATCTTCCATGTTTACTTAATATGAGTTATCTACTCTCCAATATTATATTGCGCAAAAAACAACTTTTTAAGGCGCATCAAACATTTATACTTTTGGTTTTTGGCATTGTCGGAGTTGGTATAACCAAATTCGGCAGCCAAAGCTTGCATATCCATTTTTTGAAGGTAATAGCCTTCTAATAGACTTTTGCAAGGTTCGCCTAGGCTTTTTAGGGCTCTATCCATTATGGCATAGGCGGCATCGTGCTTAGCATGGGCTTCAAGGTCGTCATCCACTGAGATACTTTCTTCCAAATTGTCAATCGGGTGCGTAAAGCGCCCCTTTTGTTGAAGCCTTTTAAGCCATAGTCTGCGGCATACGGAATATACATACGTTTTAATTTGACAGGTTAAGACAAATGATTCGGTTTGTGCTTTTTCATATAGCGCAATCATTGCTTCCTGAAAAACGTCCTTTGCATCGTCATAAGAGCCGTTATTTGCTAAAATGAAGGTTTGAATGGTACTAAAATTCTCTTTGTAGAGAAGTTCAATAGCAGCCGAATCATTGTTAGCCAGCCCCTTTAATAATGCTTGTTCGTTACTCGTAGCTTTCACTAATACTCCTTTTAATACACTTTAGGGTATAAAAGTAACCCAATATAGCCTGAAAACTTTTTTTTCAAAAAAAAATGGGTTTGACGGGTTACCTTTTTACCCCTTCGGGTATAAATAGGCACATTCATTCAAACAAAAACCCAAAAAAATGAAAAAAGTATTCGCAATTTTAGCTGTAGTAGCTTTCGTAGCATGTAACTCAGGTGAAAACAAAGAAGCAACTGCAGACACTACTGCTGTTGACACAACTGCAACTGTATCTGCTGATACAACTGCTGTTGACACAACTGCTGCTGCTGTTGATACAACTAAGCACTAATTTTAAAACATTAGCTAGATTGTTTAGGGCCTAAACGGTCAAAACTAGCTTGCCGGTTTCAACAATCTATAAGATTTTCATATGGCAAGCAATCGTAAATAGCCTTCTTGTTTCTACAAGAGGGCTTATTTTTTACTAGTAGTATTTGTGGTTTGTGTTGCGTTTTACGTGACTGTATCACTAAAAACTAAAGTTTGTTAGTATAAAATTTCTGATCTCTTTTTCAAAATGAGTAATATTTATTCTTATATTTGAAATGCAATGAGAGAATTATTATCAAATACTTGGTTTAGTTTCTATTACTATTACTTCTTTACCAAAAGGAGCCGGGTATTATATGTATTAGCTTAATTAAAAATTTTTACATACAATCCCGGCCAATTGGCCGGGATTTTTTTTAAGTATATGCCAACAAAAAACAAAATATCAAGAAAGCCTGTAAATGACCTGGGTATTGCTATTCAGGGATACGAAGGAAGTTTCCACCAGGTGGCTGCGCGTACTATTTTTGGTAAAGACGTATCTGTGGTGCCTTGTGCGAATTTCAGGGAGCTGATTAAAAAAACAGCAAATAAAAAAGAAACGGCGGGTGCCATGATGGCCATCGAAAACTCAATTGCCGGAAGTATTTTACCCAACTATAATTTACTACTTGGTTCTAAATTAAAAGTAACGGGTGAAGTGTATTTATCAATTAGTCAAAATTTGCTCGTTAATAAAGGGGTTTCATTATCCGATATCAAAGAAGTGCATAGTCATCCAATGGCGCTTTTACAGTGTTTAGATTACCTCGAAAAAAACAATTGGAAATTAGTAGAAACAGAGGATACAGCGCTGAGTGCCAAACACCTTCAGCAACATAGGTCTAAACATGTGGCGGCAGTGGCTAGTAAATTAGCTGCAGAGCTTTTTAATTTGGATATTGTTGGGCCTGATATTCAAACGCAAAAAAATAATTTTACTCGGTTTTTGGTCTTGGAAAGAGCTACTGATGTTATAGAAGATGTGCTAGCAAATAAAGCTTCCATTTATTTTCAAACCAATCATACCAAAGGGGTGCTCGCTAAAGTGCTTACGCAAATTGCAAAGCACGATGTAAACTTATCTAAGTTACAAAGCATGCCTATTCCAGGAAGTAATTTTAAATATGGTTTTTTTGCTGACATGGAATTTGATCATCGTAAAAGATTTGATCAAGTATTACATGCAATAACAGATTTAACAAATAGTGTAAGAATTTTTGGGGTATACCAAAAAGGTAAAATGCAAAAAGGGTAGTTATGGAAATGAAACTAGCAGCAAGATTAGACGGCATTGGTGAATATTATTTTTCACAAAAGCTGCGTGAAATTGAACAGTTAAATAAAGCGGGTAAACAAATTATAAACTTAGGTATTGGTAGTCCAGATTTGGCGCCACATCCTGAAGTGGTAAAGGCTTTGCAAGAAGCGGCTGCTCCAGATAATGTACACGCCTATCAATCTTATAAAGGATCTCCGGTGTTACGTAATGCCATTTCAAGTTGGTATCAAAAATGGTATGGTGTCACGTTAGATCCTGAAACCGAAGTGCTACCGCTTATTGGAAGTAAAGAAGGTATCATGCATATTTGTATGACATATCTAAATGCTGGTGATCAGGCGCTCATTCCAAACCCTGGTTATCCAACCTATAGCAGTGCAGTAAAATTAGCAGGTGGCGAACCCGTTTATTACGATTTAACCCTTTCTGGTAATTGGGAGCCAGATTTAGCGGCACTCGAAAAAACAGATTTATCTAAAGTAAAAATAATGTGGGTGAATTATCCGCATATGCCAACTGGTCAACTTCCTTCAGATCATTTTTTTGAAGCCCTTATTGCATTTGCAACCAAGCACCAAATATTAATTTGTCATGACAATCCGTATAGTTTTATTTTAAATGAAACACCTAAAAGTTTGCTTGCTGTTAAGGGCGCCAAAGAAGTAGTGGTAGAATTAAATTCTTTAAGTAAAAGTTCCAACATGGCTGGTTGGAGAGTAGGCATGTTGGCTGGAAAAAAAGAACGTATCGAAGAAGTGTTAAGGTTTAAATCCAACATGGATAGTGGTATGTATTTACCCATTCAACTAGCAGCAGCAAAGGCGCTTAGCCTTGGTAAAGATTGGTACGATAGCATTAATGTTATTTATAAAACGCGTAGAGAAAAAGTTTTTGAACTACTCGACTTATTACATTGTACCTATTCTAAAACACAGGTAGGCATGTTTGTTTGGGCTAGTATACCAAGTAATTACGTCGATGGTTTTGCGCTTAGTGACAAAGTGCTCTATGACGCCAATGTTTTTATTACACCTGGCGGCATTTTTGGTACGGGCGGTAATGGTTTTATTAGAATTAGTTTATGTGCACCTGTAGAGCGTTTTGAATTAGCAATCGAAAGGGTAAAAAATGCAGGTATTGCTTTATAAATTGTAGAACAATGATTGTAACAATAATTGGTACGGGTTTAATTGGTGGATCCATGGCGCTTACTTTAAAAGAGAAAGGCTTTGCCACAAAAGTGATTGGCGTAGATGCGAGTGAGCAGCATTTGACCAAGGCGCTTGCATTAGGTATTATTGACGAAGCGCATTCTTTACAAGATGCCGTTGCGCTTTCTGATGTAATTATTATTGCTACTCCAATTAATGCTGCAGAAAATATACTGCCTCAAATATTAGCTATTGCATCTAAGCAAGTGGTGATGGACGTTGGCTCTACCAAAAACAATATTTGTAAAATTGTGGCCTCGCATCCAAAACGTGGCAGGTTTGTAGCAACGCATCCAATGTGGGGTACCGAGTACAGTGGACCGGAAGCAGCTGTTAAAAATGCCTTTACAGACAAGGCTACGGTTATTTGTTCTAAAGAAGCCAGCGACCCAGATGCTGCTGCCCTGGTGGAGCAGGTGTATCAGACCCTGGGAATGCACCTTTTGTACATGGACGCTGCCGCCCATGATGTACATGTTGCATATATTAGTCATATTTCTCATATAACATCTTTTGCCCTTGCAAACACTGTTTTAGAGAAGGAAAGGGAAGAAGATGCCATTTTTGAACTGGCAAGTGGTGGTTTTGAGAGTACGGTTCGCCTTGCAAAGAGTAATCCAAGTATGTGGGTTCCTATTCTCATGCAGAATAAAGAGAACGTTTTAGACGTTCTTAATGAACATATCTCTCAATTAAGAAAATTTAAGGCAAGCTTAGAAAAGGAAAATCCCGATTATTTGCTTGAATTAATTGAGAAAGCCAATGGTATAAAGCGGATTTTAAAGTAGTCTGCTTTGTTAAAAACAGGCTTAAAACAAAGAAAAAACAGGCAAAGCACTACCTTATAAGTACCTTTGCCGCAAAATTTTTAATACATGACGACATTTGAAGAGTTGGGAATTGACGCTAGATTGATTCAGTCAACCACAGAATTAGGGTACGTGAACCCTACAGCAATCCAAGAACAAGCGATCCCGGTTTTACTTAGTGGAACCAAGGATTTTATTGGCTTGGCACAAACAGGAACAGGAAAGACAGCCGCATTTGGACTACCTCTATTACATATTATAGATGAAAAGGCAAAATATCCACAAGCACTTGTTGTTTGTCCTACTAGAGAACTTTGCATGCAAATTGTAAAGGAAGTTGAACTATTTAAGAAATACATGCCAGGTATTTCTGTGGTAGCCGTTTATGGCGGTACCTCTATTGGCTTACAAATTAGAGACTTAAAAAGAGGGGTACAAATTATTGTGGCTACCCCTGGTCGATTAATTGATTTAATTGAACGTAAAGCAATCAACCTCGAACAAATTCAATATGTTGTTTTAGATGAGGCAGATGAAATGCTTAACATGGGCTTTCAGGATGATATCGAATTCATCTTAAAAAATACACCACAACGCGAAAGTACTTGGTTGTTTAGTGCAACCATGCCACCAGAAATTAGAAAGGTGAGCAAGCGTTACATGAAAGATCCTGTAGAAGTAACGGTTGGAAAAGTCAATACCTCTAATAAAAGTATTGACCACCAATATTATGTTACAACGGCGCAACACCGTTACCAAACCCTTAAAAGAATCATTGATTTTAACCCGGGTATTTATGGTATCATTTTTACTAGAACTAAAATTGATGCGCAAGAAATTTCTGAGCGTTTAACCCGCGAAGGTTATGATATTGACGCATTACATGGTGATCTTACGCAAGGACAGCGTGACAAAGTAATGGGGCAGTTTAGAGATAAAACTTTACAACTCCTAATTGCTACAGACGTTGCTGCGAGAGGGATTGACGTACAAGGTATCACACACGTTATCAACTACGAATTACCGGATGATGTAGAAGTATATACACACCGTAGTGGTAGAACAGGACGTGCAGGACTTCAAGGTATTTGTATTTCAATTGTACACTCAAAAGAGATGTACAAGTTTAAGCAAATTGAACGCATCAACAATTCTAAGTTTTCTAAACTAGATATTCCAAGTGGTAAAGATGTTTGCCGCAAACAATTTTTCTTTTTCATGGAAAAATTATTGTCTGCAGATATTAGCCACGGCGATTATGAAACATATGTTCCTATGCTTGCCGAAAAATTTGCTGATGTAAGCAAAGAAGATGTGCTTAAGCGTGTAGCTGCTATGGAATTTGACAGGTTCTTAAAGTATTACGAAAACGCAGAAGACCTCAACCATAGAGACAAGGGTAGACGTGAACAAAGTGATGCGCCGGATCAAGCAAGACGTAGAGATGGAAGAGACCGTGATGGTGGAAGAGGTGATAATAGAAAAGAATATGCAAGAGGTGGTGGTAATGGTTACAGCAGACTTTTTGTAAACCTTGGTACTAAAGATGGTTTTTATAAAGCAAGCTTTTTACAATTTATCCTAGACATGAGTGATCTTAAAAAAGAAGCTCTTGGTAGAATTGACATGAAGGATATGAATTCTTGGATTGAAATCGAAAAAGGTGCCGCTAAACAAATGGTGAGTGCCCTTGATGGTAAAAACTATAAGGGTAGACGCATTCGTATGAATGATGCCGATAGTGGTGGAGAACGTAGACCAAGAAGAGGAGAATAATTTTTAATACTGGTTAAATATTTTTATGGAACAAGCAATCGAAACAAAAACAGGAGTGGAAGCGCTTCTACAAAAAAGACCCTTAATTATTTCTGGCCCCTGCAGTGCAGAAACAGAAGAACAAGTAATTCAAACAGCTACAAGACTGGCAGCTACTGGTAAAGTAGATATATTACGTGCTGGTATTTGGAAGCCACGTACGCGTCCAGGTAGTTTTGAAGGTATTGGTACCAAAGGGTTGCCTTGGTTACAGCAAGCAAAAAAAGCATCTGGTTTACCTGTTGCGATTGAAGTTGCTACTGCTAAACAAGTAGAAGATGCACTCCATTTTGGTGTTGATGTTTTATGGATTGGTGCTAGAACCACCGTAAATCCATTTAGTGTGCAAGATGTTGCGGATGCACTTAAGGGAGCAGATGTTCCTGTATTAATTAAAAACCCAATCAATCCAGATTTAGAATTATGGATTGGTGCTGTAGAGCGCGTTGCTAATGCAGGCATTAAAAATATTGGTTTAATCCATAGAGGCTTTAGTTCTTATGGTAATACCGAATATAGAAATGCGCCGATGTGGCATTTGGCTATCGAAATGAAACGCCGTAATCCAGGTATGTTGCTCATTAATGACCCTTCACATATTTGTGGTAGAAGAGATATTTTATTAGACGTTGCTCAAAAAGCAATTGACTTAGATTTTGATGGTTTAATCATCGAAAGCCATATCGATCCTGACAATGCTTGGAGTGATGCGAAGCAACAAATTACACCAGAGCGTTTAGGTGAAATGATTGGTTCTATTGTATGGAGAACCGAAGAAATTGATTCTGAAGAACTACACGCAGTAATGGAAAAAATGCGTCAGCAAATTAACCAGCTTGATGATGAATTGCTTCAACTGATTGGTCAACGTATGAAAGTAGCTGATAAAATTGGTCAGTACAAAAAAGACAATAACATCACCATTTTACAAACCAATAGATGGAATGCTATTTTAGAGCGTGCCTACGAAAGAGGCGAGAAACTTGGTTTAAGCAAAGAATTTATTACAAAGTATTTTGATGCGGTGCATATGGAAAGTATCAACCACCAAAACAAAATCATGAATTCCTAGTTGATGAAAAAAAAGGTTTTTCATTTTTCAGGTAAACCTGTTAACTATTATTTTGATGCTTCTTTTGATGCGTTAAAAAACATTGTGCCCATAGCATCATCTGTAATTATTACAGATGAAAATGTATTTGAAGCCCATAAAAAAAAGTTTAAGGGCTGGGCTACCATTGTATTAAAACCTGGTGAGCAGTATAAGGTACAGCAAACCGTTGATGTAGTTATTGATAGGCTCATTGAACTTGGGGCCGATCGTCAATCTACTTTAATTGGTGTTGGCGGCGGTGTCATTACGGATATTACAGGATATGTAGCAAGTATTTACATGCGCGGTATAGCGGTAGGTTTTGTGCCTACTTCTTTACTTGCCATGGTAGATGCTTCTATTGGTGGAAAAAACGGTATTGATGTTGGTGTATACAAAAACATGGTGGGCATTATTCGCCAACCTAGTTTTTTACTCTTTGATACCAGCTTTTTAAAATCCTTACCATTATCCGAATGGCAAAATGGTTTTGCAGAAATTATTAAGCATGGTGCAATTAAAGATGCTACATTAATTAAACAATTGCAATCGAATTCGCTAGCTAAGTATAAAAAAGACTTTGCATTAACAGCAAAACTAGTGGAGCGAAATGTAATGATAAAAACCAAAGTGGTACTTGCTGATGAATTTGAAAAGGCAGATCGTAAACTTTTAAACTTTGGTCATACCCTTGGGCATGCGCTAGAAAATACATACGAGTTAAGCCATGGACAGGCCATTAGTATTGGCATGACATATGCTGCTGTGATAGCCGAACAATTGATACAATTTAAAGGCAGAGATACACTCGTTGCACTTTTGGAAAAGTATGGGTTACCAACCTATGCTTCTTTTAACATTGCTAAAGCTATTTCTATTTTGCAAAAGGATAAGAAAAAAACAAAAGATGCAGTGCATTATATTTTGTTAGAAAAAATAGGTAAAGGTGTTATTCAAACCATTCCATTTGTAACACTTGAAAAAATATTTAAAGGCATTTAGGTATGATAAAAGCACGCGTAACGCCTTCAACAATTACGGGTACCATTACTGCACCTGCTAGCAAAAGTAGCATGCAGCGTGCTTGTGCGGCCTCTTTAATCAGAAAAGGCGAGACAATTATTAAAAATCCAGGCGTAAGTAATGATGACTTGGCAGCAATTGATGTTATTCAAAAACTTGGTGCCGTTGTTACCACACTTGATAATGGAGATTTACATATTATATCAGGTGGCGTAAACCCTGCAAGTAATACCATTAATTGCGGAGAGAGTGGTCTTGGAATTCGAATGTTTACACCCATTACTGCTTTAAGTAGTGATCCAATAACCATAACTGGGATGGGTAGTTTAACTACAAGGCCCATGCATTTCTTTGATGAAATATTACCACAAATAGGTGTATCTATTACATCTGATGCTGGTAAATTGCCATTGCACATTCAAGGGCCTATTAAGCCTCAAAATATTACGGTAGATGGATCCCTTAGTTCTCAGTTTTTAACTGGGCTGTTAATGGCTTACGGTGGTGCAGGTGCAAGTGATTGTACCATTACTGTATCCAATCTAAAAAGCAAACCCTACATAGATCTTACACTTGCTGTCATGCAGCATTTTGGTTGGAACGTTTCATGTATCAATCATGAACAATTTGTTTTTTCGGCACCTAACAATGCGCTAGATCATTCAACGATTACGTATCAGGTAGAAGGGGATTGGAGTGGTGCATCTTTTTTACTAGTGGCTGGTGCAATAGCTGGAGGCATTGTTGTAGAAGGGTTAGATCCTTTTTCTACGCAAGCAGATAAAGCTGTATTACAAGCTTTAATTGATTGTGGTTGTCAAATTTCTATTCAACCTACAAAAATTGAAATTGCGCCACTGCCTTTAAAAGCATTTCATTTTAATGCCACCGATTGTCCCGATTTATTTCCGCCACTTGTTGCACTTGCATCTTTTTGTGAAGGTAAAACGGTGATAGAAGGTGTGGGTAGACTTGCCCACAAGGAAAGTGATAGAGCGCTTACTTTGCAAGAAGAGTTTGGAAAATTAGGCGTGTCGATTGTATTGCAAGACGATCTTATGATTATTGAAGGCGGAAAGGGTGTACGTGGTGGTATTGTTCATTCGAGACACGATCACCGCATTGCGATGGCATGTGCTGTTGCTGCATTAAAAGCAAATGGTGTTGTTGAAATTGAAGATGCTGATGCGATTAATAAATCGTACCCAAATTTTTACAAAGACCTTTCGTATCTTACTGCTACCGTTGATTACAAATAACCGCTAGTAATAAATTTTATACCCATGAACACATTTGGACATTTATTTCGAGTACATATTTTTGGCGAATCACATGGTGCTTGTGTTGGCATCACAATTGATGGTTGTCCTGCAGGATTGCCATTACAAGAATCAGATTTCTTAGAAGATACCGAAAGAAGAAAAGGAGGTGTTCAAAAAGGTACCACACCGCGTAAAGAGGATGACTTACCTATTTTTAAATCAGGTATTTTTAAAGGCTTTACTACTGGTGCTCCCATTACTATTTTATTTGAAAACAACAATACAAGATCCGAAGATTACGATAAGCACCGCGAAGTTCCGCGTCCTGGTCACGCCGATTTTACAGCGCATGCAAAATATGGTGGCTTTGAAGACTACAGAGGTGGTGGACATTTTAGTGGACGATTAACAGTATGCTTAGTAGCTGCTGGCGTGATTGCAAAAAAATTATTGGCAACAACGAATGCTATTAAAGTTCATTCAACCATTCTAGAAATAGGCGGTGAAACAGATTTGGAAAAAGGTTTACAAGTAGCTATTGATGCAAAAGATAGCATTGGTGGTATTGTTGATTGTACAGCTTCCAATTTGCCCGTTGGCTTAGGAGAACATTTCTTTGATTCATTAGAGTCTGTGTTATCGCATGCGGTATTTTCTATTCCTGCCGTTCGAGGGATCGAGTTTGGAACAGGTTTTGCAGCTGCAAAAATGTTTGGCGTAAACCATAATGACGCCATTATGGATGCATCTGGAAAAACAAGTACCAATCATGCTGGTGGAATTGTAGGAGGTATTTCCAATGGCAACAACCTTTATTTTAAAATTGCCATTAAACCAACCGCTTCAACCCCAAAAGAGCAGCAAAGCTGGAATTGGGAGCGCAATATTGTAGAACCATTTTCCGTTAAAGGAAGGCATGATTTGTGCATTGCACTAAGGGTGCCTGTTGTTTTGGAAGCGGTAACTGCTATGGTTTTAGCGGATATGATGCTTCGAGCGCAAAAAATGCCACTTATAATAAAGGATTAAACCTATGGATTCTAACTATATCTACCATATTACTACTGCCGCCGCTTGGTCAAAAGCTCAAGAAGTTGGTGAATATATTGCCGATAGTTTAGCCATTGAAGGCTTTATTCATTGCAGTGCTGAAGCGCAAGTAGAAGGCGTTTTAGAAAGATATTATAAAGGTCAAACCAATTTAGTTAAACTGACCATCGATAAATCTAAGGTAACCCATCCACTTATTTATGAATTAGCCGGTTCAATAAATGAGGTTTTCCCGCACATACATGGACCTATTAACTTATCTTCCGTAGTATTAGTAGAAGATATCTAAATTATTGGTTTACATAATATTGTAAAGCTTTTTTGTTATTTTAATTGAATCGATTACGGCTTCTTTCTATAATTTATTAGCGTTTACCAGTTACAGTTTGTATTTTTAAGTAGATGATTAAACGTATCCTGCATATCTTTTTGTTGACTGTCACCACATTCGTATTTGCTAATGCAAATGCCCAGGTTGATTCTACTGATGCGTTATCGATAGTTACGTTTAACGAAATCCAGTACAAGGTTGTTGGAAAAGTCAAAAAAGGGAAGGCTAGTTTTTATAGCTTAAAGTTTGAGGGTCGAAAAACAGCCACTGGTAATAAATTTAGTCATCAAAATTATACCGCTGCGAGTAACACCTTTCCCTTAGGCACGCTCGTTTTAGTTACCAATCCCAAAAACAAACAGTTTGTTGTTGTCAAAATCAATGATAGAATGAGCAAATCCATGTCCAAAAAGGGTAGAATTGTGGATCTTACTAGTTTGGCAGCTAAAGAATTAGGTATTTTTAAGCTTGGAATTGGGTCTGTTTGGGTTCAAAAAGTGGTAAAAAAGGCTGATAAGTAGTTTTTACACCGATTGGGGTAAATTAATACCTTAGTTTTTGATTAAATTTTTCTCAAAATCAGTTTCAGCTTGTATTTTTGCAATAATTAATAAAAAACTGTTTATGAAGAAATTTCTCTTTTCTTTAATCGTGATTGGTATGGCTGTTTCTGCATCTGCACAAACAACTCCAATCAGTTATAAAAAAAGACCATCATTAGGATTTCATTTCCTTTTGCAAGACATGACTACTGCCGAGTTAATTGGTAAAAATTCAATGTCTTCTGTATTAACAAACAACCAATGGACTAAAATTAGAGATTTAGATCCTGGTATGTCTTTTCAATACGTAGAAGGTCTTACAGACTATATTGATGTTCAAGTTTCACTTGGTGCTTCTTTTGTTAGATATCCTTTTTATGCTAAATCTGGTGTTCCAGTTCCTGCTACTAAAAAGTTATTATTAGAAACAGATGCTGCCCTAAATATCAAATTGTTAAAGGACAATCACTTTATGGTTCCTTACCTAACATTTGGTGTTGGTGCTTCCATGTATGGTGGTACTCATTTTGCGGCTTATGCGCCAGCAGGTATGGGTTTCCAATTTAACTTAGGAAATGATAATTTCTTAACTACAAATTTTGTGTACAAAGCTTCTATGTCTTCTTTAGCAGTTAATCATATTGCTTACAATATTGGTATCGTTTCTCCTTTTAAGGATAGACCAGAGCCTGTTAAAGTAACACCTCCACCACCACCGCCTCCAGCTCCAGAAAAAGATTCTGACAACGATGGTATTGTTGATAGTAAAGACAAATGTCCTACTGTAGCAGGTGTTGCAAAATACGATGGTTGTCCAGTTCCTGATACTGACAACGATGGTGTGAATGATGAAAATGACAAATGCCCAACTGTAAAAGGTTTAGCTAAATACCAAGGTTGTCCTATTCCTGATACTGATAAAGATGGTATCAATGATGAAGAAGACAAATGTCCAACAGTAGCTGGTGTTGCTCGTTACCAAGGTTGTCCAGTACCTGATACAGACAATGATGGTGTTAATGACGAAGAAGATAAGTGTCCTACACTTGCTGGTGTTAAAGAAAACAATGGTTGTCCTGCAATCAAGCAAGAAGTTTCAAAAGCTGTTGCTGATGGTGCTAAAAAAATCACATTTGCAACTGGAAGTGCTAAATTGGCTTCAAGTTCTTTCAAAGGGTTAAATAAAGTAGCTAAAGCGTTAAATGACGATGCTAACTTAAAATTATCTATCGAAGGACATTGTGATAACACAGGTTCTGATGCAGTAAACGATCCATTATCTGAAAACCGTGCTAAGAGCGTTCAAACATACCTTACTTCAAAAGGTAAAGTAGATGCTGCTAAAATTAGCGTTGCTGGTTTTGGTTCTAAGCAACCTATTGCTGATAATAAAACTGCAAAAGGTCGTACCGCTAATAGAAGAGTAGAATTGAAATTGAAATACTAATACGTATTTTACAATAGATATTAAAAGAGCTGCCTTACGGCAGCTCTTTTTTTTTGTCAAAATTTTTTAAAGCGGATCTACATTGATAACAATGCTCACTGATCTATATCTTTTATTTGTTTGCAGTATCAGAATTTGTTGTTGCAACCTATTTTTAAAAGTGCCAATACTCACTTGTTGTTTTGGAATCTTACAAAGTAGTTCCCATAAATACTGGTTTCTAATACGGTCAACAAGGGGTTGTGCTGGCCCAGTCATATATTTACCGTAAGTACTGCTTAAGCCCCGCATTAATATATTTGCTGCCTCCTGTGCTATATTTTTATCTACGTGCTTACAGGTAATTAATATAATTCGTGAAAACGGAGGATAATTAAATGCCTGCCTATTGTGTATTTCAAAATCAAATAGTGCTGGATAATTGTGTGCTTGTACAAATTGTAATACTGGATGATTGGCCTGACTTACCTGAATAAGTACCTTTCCTTGATCATCTTTTCGTCCGGCACGACCACTCACTTGCTCCATCAGTTGATAGGCTTTTTCATTGACCCTAAAATCTGTGAAGCTTAATATGCCATCGGCGTCTATAATACCTACTAGGTTTACGTGTTCAAAATCCAGCCCTTTAACCACCATCTGTGTGCCTACCAGTATATCTATGGAACGTTGTTCAAATAATTTTATGAGGGCATCGTGTTCATTTTTACCTTTTACACTATCATGATCCATACGAGCAATACGCGCATCAGGTAATAATTCCGAAAGTAGTTCTTGTATTTGCTCGGTTCCAAAATTCTTTTGCGTAAACTGGTTGCTACCACAAGCGGCGCACTGATGCACAACCGGGTAATTGCTGCCACAGTAATGGCAGGTTAAGGTGTTTTTTGCTTTATGGTAGGTGAGTGTTACATCACACTGTTTACACTGTGGAATCCATCCACAGGTATCGCAAATCATGTAAGGGGCATAGCCTCTTCGATTCTGAAATAAGATAACCTGTTTATTTTTTGCAAGTGTTTCTTGTATAGCTGCTATAAGAGGTTCGGTGAGGGCTACTTTTCCTTTTTTAGGTAATTTTTGAACATTGATAATATCAATGGTGGGTAGTGTTGCAGCGCCAAAGCGTTCTTGTAAAGTTACCAGTCCAAATTTTTGTTGAAGCGCATTGTAATACGATTCAATAGAAGGGGTAGCGCTACCGAGTAATACTTTGGCATTAAAGAGTGTGGCATAATATATAGCAGCGTCTCTTGCATGGTAACGTGGTGCAGGATCTTGTTGTTTGTAGGATGGGTCATGCTCTTCGTCGGCAATAATGAGTCCTAAATTTTTGAACGGTAATAAAAGAGATGACCTAGCGCCTAATACAACTTTTATTTGTCCAGTGTTTACTTTATTCCAAATTTCAACGCGTTCGTTGGCATTAAATTTTGAATGGTAAATAGCAATTTTGTCGCCAAAATAATACTGTAACCTGCGTATCATTTGCGCCGTTAAAGCAATTTCGGGAAGCATGTATAATGCCTGCTGACCCTTTGCTATAAAGGATTCTATGAGTTTTATATAAATCTGCGTTTTACCACTGGCCGTTACACCATGCAGTAAGCAAACAGGTTTTGTGTCAAATAAGGAAACAAGATTATTGTACGCATTTGTTTGTGCTTCAGATAGGGTATACGTGTTTTCTAATTCGGCATTATTGATTCCATAATGGAACCGGTCTACCGCTTTTTTTTCGGCGATTAAAATTCCTTTTTCGATAAGCCCTTTTAATTGTGCTGCATTTGCACCTGCCTTTTTTAATAGTTCTGATTGGATAACGGTATCCTGCGTTTTTTGTAAATGGATAAACGCAAGTAACAGTTCCATTTGTTTGGGTGCCTTTGTCCAGTTGTTTAAAAGCGTTTCGATACTTGCTTCACTGCTATAGGTTTCTGATAACCGAATAAAGGTTTCTCTTTTTGCTTTGTATTTATCTTTTAATGCTTCCCAAATAAAGCATACTTCTTTTTCAATGAGTTTTTTAATGAGTGGATATACATGCGAACTATCAACGAGTTGTTGCACTTCAGAAAGTCTTAATTCCTTTTTGATGTGCAGAGCTTCGGATACTACATATTCATTGTCGTTTAAATCAGAAAAATCGAGTGTGCGGTCTTCATTCCAAATTAATATACTTTCGCTGGTTAATTTCAAATTGGCCGGAACAGCAGCTTGCATTACTTCCCCTTCTGTACACATATAATAAGACGCAATCCATTCCCAAAATTCTAGTTGTGTAGGATGTAAAATGGGCGTTTCGTCTATGACCTGTAAGATTTCTTTGGGTTCAAAAGCAGCAGGCTTTTCGAGAGTAATTTTTTTAATAATGCCTGCATATTTTTTGTTGCGACCAAGTAATACTTCCACTCTAATACCGGGGCTTACGAGTGCCTGAAACCTAGCAGGGATAGCCCATGTATAGTTTTTAGGTAAGGCAAGTGGTATTATAATTTCTGCAAACAAGGGGCCAATTTTGTGCTAAAATACGCTTAAAACAGTTGGGTACTTACGGTATCTTTTAAGTCCTTCTTCCATTTGTAGGTATGCTCTTTCTTTAAGAACTGGTAGGTCTTCCATGGTTAAACCTGCTACTGGAATATCTGCTAAATATACAACCCTGCTTTTGCCTGGGGTAATCGTAAAAACAGAACTAAAATGCATGCGCTCGATGGTATCAATAAATAAGAGCGGCTTGATAGGCGTTTGTGTTTCAATGGCAATTCGGAAAGCACCATCAAAAAAAGATTTTAAGGGCTTTTCAGATTCATTAAATGTTCCTTCTGGAAATATAAATATGGATAACCCGTCGGCGATGGCTTGTTTTAAGGCCCTAACACTTTGAGATCTTCTTTCGGCATTACTGCGGTCTACCAGTATAACCGCTTTACTATAGATCCAACCAAATACAGGAATTTTAGAAGATTCGTATTTTCCTAGTATGCGCAGTGGGCTATGTGCTATACGAACAATGGGAGGGATGTCCATATAGGAATTGTGGTTGGCTATAAAAATATATTGCCTGCTTTTTTCATGTGCTATTTCATGAATTTCTTGATGCCTAACGCCTAAAAAAAAGTACCAAACCGTTGCCCAAATTTTGCATAAGTGATAAATGAAGTTGCCGCCCGTTACCCTCCCAAATGGCAGGGATAAAAACACAAAAGGCATAACTGATAGCATCACCAATATAAATGTAATAAGTGCGTAAATACTATAGATATACCGTACTAAATGTACCACCCTTTTCATAGGTGCTAACTTAAGCAATATTCTAGTAAACGCATTAAAAATGGCGGCCAAATAGATTGGACCGCCACTTTTTTCGATTGCTTGCTATATCTGAACTATTAAAACGCGTATACTGCGGCTAGCACAAAGTTTGAGGCGCTGCTAGCGGTTCCTGTTTTGGTGCTAAATAGGGGTGAATTACCACTATCCATTCTAAATTCAGGAATAAGGGTTAGTTTTTTTACTTTAATCTTACCAGATAAAGTGGTAGCATTCACATTTCCAAGGCCTAGTGGATTAATTTTTCTATCGCTAAAAAAGTCTTCCCTAAGGGTCAATCCAAATTTTTCTGAAATATCATAGTTAACATACAATGCTTCTGACGACCAACTACTTGTTGTTGCACCAATTTTTTGTTGATTGATACTACCATCAAATGCAGCGCTTACTTTGCTTGATAAAGTAGCTAGTAATACCACATTATACTGTGTGGTAATATCACCATGAACAAAATTGAAATAACTTTTTAGTTTATCATTGCTGGTTGCTGTACTAAACTGTGCAATGATATATTTTGGTTTACCATTAAAGCTGGAATAGTCTGTAGGGTCAACTAAGCCCACCATAAGTGCAGATTTTCCGCCTAAAGAAACATCTGCTTTAAAACCTGTATGGAAAAACGGACCGTAAGAAAATCCATAAGACATGCTATAATTTCTATTGCTGGTAGCATCTAATAATTCGTAACCTACATGGGTAGCAAATTTACCCGCTGTTATTTTTAGTTTATCAGTTACGGCGTAAGACAGCGTTGCTTGTTTGATGTTTGTTAATACATCATGATCGTTGTAGGAGAACTCATCTGCTCTTTTTCCTGCGCCTGCGTCTAGGGAAGCTGTAAATTTTCCAAATGTTTGGTCAATTTTAACACTTGCCATTCCAAGTTTAAATGCGTTATAAGAATTGGTGAAACTTGTAAGGTTGTTATTGCTTCCACCGCCGTCTTTTGTTAATGCTCTATAATATCCGTCTACGTAGGCAGTAATAGTGGTGCTTGATTTTTTTGTACTATCTTTTTGTGCAATTGCGGGAACTAGGGTAAAGCAAATTGCACTAGCAATTAAAATTTTCTTTAACATTGTAATGGTTTTTAGTTAACTAAGGGGTACAGTCTTAAATTCTGGTCAGAGAATTTATACAAGACTGTACCTTTTTTATTTAAATTTTATGTGGGTTTCTACCATATTTTTCATCGTGTTGTGTAGCATCTAAACCAATCTCTTCTTCTTCTTGGCTTACACGTAATGGAAGCATTAAGCTAATAACTTTAAAAATAAGTAGTGACACAAAAAAGCTATACGCTACAACAATTACAAGCGCTTTTACTTGCGTGATAAAAAATTCGGTATTACCATAAATTAAACCTTCTGCGCCTGCACCATTAACGCTTTTCGTTGCAAAAATGCCTGTCATTAACATACCTACCATACCACCAACTCCATGACAAGGGAAAACGTCTAAGGTGTCATCCAGTTTAGATTTAGACTTATAATAAACTGCAAGATTAGAAATGATGGCTGCAACAAAGCCAATAAAAATACTTTGCGGTACAGCTACAAAACCTGCAGCAGGCGTAATGGCAACTAAGCCTACAACTGCGCCAATACAAAAGCCAAGTACTGATGGTTTTTTGCCACGCATAACATCAAAAAACATCCATGACAAACCAGCAGCAGCAGCAGCTGTATTGGTTGTTGCAAAGGCTGATACAGCTAGTGCATTTGCACCAAGTGCAGACCCTGCATTAAAACCAAACCAACCAAACCATAATAAACCTGTTCCAATTAATACATAAGGAATGTTAGCAGGCGGAATTTCTTGTTGTTCTAAATGTGCTTTTCTACGTTTTAAAACAAGGGCTCCAGCTAACGCGGCGCAACCTGCCGAAATATGTACTACGGTACCTCCGGCAAAATCTAGTGCGCCCATTTTAAATAAAAATCCCTCAGGATGCCATGTCCAATGCGCAATTGGCGCGTAAACAAATAAGCTAAATAATACAATAAATAAAATGTAGGAAGTAAACTTTACTCTTTCCGCAACAGCGCCCACAACAAGTCCTGGCGTGATGATGGCAAACATGAGTTGAAATAATGCAAATAAACCTAGCGGGATGGTGGGGGCTAAGCTCCAAGGTGCACCACTATTAATACCTTTCATGAACAAGTGCGTCATTGGATTGCCTATAATACCTCCAATAGATTCACCAAAACATAAACTGTATCCAACCGTTACCCATATAATGGTAACCACGCCCGTAGCTACCACACTTTTAATCATGGTAGAAATTACATTTTTACGGTGTACCATTCCTCCATAAAAGAAGGCAAGGCCTGGGGTCATTAAAAACACTAAAGCCGTTGCTACAATTATCCAGGCAATATCTGCACCATTGTAGGCACCTGCTTTGTCTTCAAAGCTTAATTCCGGTGGAGCAAATATGGCTAATATAGCCACAATGAGTAGAACCAAAAAAGGAGCTACATTGTAAACGTTTAGTTTTTTCTGATACATAAACAAATAAGTTTTAATTATAATGTAATGATTACAACACTAAATTAATTAAATAAATGAATAATTATTTAAAATATATAAACATATAATTTTTTGTAATGTGAATTGTATTTTGAAGATAAATCTCAATTTATCATCGAAAAGCTTATAAAATAGGCACAAAAAAGCCTGATTTACAAAAAATCAGGCTTTGAGTATATTATATTACAAAATTAATTATATATTAATTAAGTAGCTTTTGTCTTTAGATTCTAAGGAAGAAGCGCCCATTAGGTATTCATCAACCTTTCTTGCACATTCTCTACCTTCACTAATAGCCCATACAACTAGTGATTGTCCGCGTCTAGTATCACCAGCAGCAAAAACTTTATGTACGCTTGTATTATAGTCAGATTCATTGGCTAATACATTACCTCTAGCATCAAGTTCTAAGCCTAAATCTTGAATAAAGCCTTTGTGTTGCGGGTGTAAAAAGCCCATAGCTAAAAATGCCTTTTGACAAGGGATAATTCGAGTAGTACCTTCAATTTCTTCAAATCTGGCAGGTTTATCTGGCGTAGAGGCTTTCCATGCTAGGTCTACGAGTTCAATTCCTGTAAGCTTACCATTTTCACCAATAAATCGTTTGGTTAATACTGCCCATTCTCTACTCACGCCTTCTTCGTGAGAGCTTGATGTTTTGAGTGTCATAGGGTAGGTAGGCCAAGGCATAACGTCTGTTCTAGAAACGGGTGGTTTTGGCATAAGCTCTAACTGTGTAACAGAATTTGCACCCTGTCTATTTGAAGTACCCACGCAATCACTTCCTGTATCACCACCACCAATAACTACAACATCTTGACCTGTTGTAAGTATGTCTTTACCTGCAACTTCTTTATTGCTTACTCTTTTATTTTGTTGCTTTAAAAAATCCATAGCAAAATAAACGCCTTCTAAATCTCTGCCAGGGATATCTAAATCTCTAGGGATAGTAGAACCCGCCGCAATTACAACAGCGTGATAATCATTCATGATATCATCAATCGATATGTTTACACCAACATGGCTATTGCATTTAAAAGTTATACCTTCTTGTTCCATTAATTGGATACGTCGATCAATGACCCATTTTTCTAGTTTGAAATCAGGGATACCATATCTTAACAATCCTCCAGGTGCATCATCTCTTTCAAAAACTGTTACATGATGACCAGCATAATTTAATTGTGCAGCAGTAGCAAGGCCAGCAGGACCTGAACCAATCACCGCAATTTTTTTGCCGGTTCTTAGGTTTGGATTTTTTGGTTGTACAAATCCTTTTTCAAAAGCTATTTCAATAATATGCTTTTCAATTTCCTCGATGGTAATTGCTGGTTGATTGATGCCAAGTACACATGCGCTTTCGCAAGGAGCTGGGCAAATTCGTCCCGTAAATTCAGGAAAATTATTGGTAACACTTAGTAATTCGTATGCTTCTTCCCAATTGTTGTTATATACAGCGTCGTTAAATTCTGGAATGATATTTCCCAAAGGACATCCATTATGACAAAATGGTACACCGCAGTTCATGCATCTTCCAGACTGCTCATTTAATTTTTGATCAGAAAAACGTTCTACAAATTCTTTGTAGTCTTTTACCCTTTCTTGTGGAGCTCTTTTATTTGGAAGCTCTCTTGTAAATTCAATAAATCCGGTAGGCTTACCCATCTATAAAAAATTTAAATCGCTTTTTGATTGTTTTTTTCTTTTTGTAACAGTACTGCTTTGTAATCTCTAGGAAATACTTTTACAAAATGTGCTAATTGATTTTCAAAATCAGACATGATAAATTGAGCCACTTTACTTTCAGTTAAAGTTGCATGATCACCAATCATTTGATGTAAATATTTTTTATCTGATTCGTTTAAGGGATCTAGATCCACCATTTCGGTATTGCATTTATCAGCAAAATTTCCAGCTGTGTCATATATGTATGCGATACCGCCACTCATACCTGCTGCAAAGTTCCTGCCTGTTTCACCTAAAATAACCGCTTTGCCACCCGTCATATATTCGCAACCATGATCACCTACACCTTCTACAACAACCTCTGCACCAGAGTTTCTTACAGCAAAACGTTCGCCGGCTTTACCTCTAATAAATGCTGTACCAGCTGTAGCGCCATAGAGTGCAACATTTCCAATAATACTATTTTGCTCTGCAACAAATTGAGCTTGTTTGCTTGGGTAAATAATAAGTTTAGCGCCGCTTAGTCCTTTGCCAAAATAATCATTGGCATCACCTTCAATTTCTAGCGTAACACCTTTTGTGTTAAAAGCTCCAAAGCTTTGGCCTGCAGTACCTGTAAATGTATAATGAATGGTACCTTCTGGTAACCCTGCTGCTTTATATTTTTTGGTGATTTCGTTGGATACAATGGTGCCGGTAGTTCTATCAATATTAGTGATAGGGAAAGAAGCTTTAACTTTTTTGCCAGACTCAATAGCATCTTTGGCAGCTTCTAATAATTTCCAATCTAATACTTTAGAAAGTTCATGATCCTGCGCTTCTTGTTTGTATAAACCAGTTGTAGCGTCTGCAGGTTCTTTGTATAAAATACTGGATAAATCTAATTTGCTGTATTTCCAATGCGTAATATCATTACGCATTTCTAGTGCATCTACTTGGCCTACCATTTCATCAATGGTTTTAAATCCAAGCTCCGCCATTATTTCACGGAGTTCTTGTGTAATAAATGTAAAGAAGTTGACAATATGATCTGGGTTTCCTGTAAAACGTTTGCGCAATTCAGGATCCTGTGTTGCCACGCCAACAGGGCATGTATTTAAATGGCATTTGCGCATCATGATACAACCTTCTACAATGAGCGCTGCAGTGGCAACGCCCCATTCTTCGGCGCCTAAGAGCGTTGCAATGGCAATGTCTCTACCCGTTTTCATCTGACCATCTGCTTGCACCGTAATTCTTGAACGCAATTTATTTTTTACCAGTGTTTGATGTGTTTCTGCGAGACCTAGTTCCCAAGGAAGTCCTGTATGTTTAATAGAACTAATAGGAGAGGCCCCCGTTCCGCCATCATGTCCCGCAATCAGTACCACATCGGCTTTTGCTTTAGCCACACCAGCTGCGATGGTTCCAACGCCTGCTTTTGATACAAGCTTTACGTTGATTCGTGCTGCGCGGTTTGCATTTTTTAAATCAAAAATTAATTGAGATAAATCTTCGATAGAATAAATATCGTGGTGTGGTGGTGGAGAAATCAAGCCAACACCTGGTGTTGCATTTCTTGTTTTTCCAATCCAATCATCTACTTTATGTCCTGGCAATTGTCCACCTTCTCCGGGCTTTGCACCCTGTGCCATTTTAATTTGTAATTCGTCGGCTTCAGTTAGATAATAACTATCTACACCAAATCTTGCACTAGCAACTTGCTTGATAGAAGAACGCATTGAATCACCATTTTCAAGCGGTGTATAACGCTTTTCGTCTTCTCCACCTTCGCCTGTGTTGCTCTTTCCGCCTAAACGGTTCATGGCAATGGCAAGTGTAGTATGCGCTTCCCAAGAAATAGAACCAAAAGACATGGCACCTGTTGCAAAACGTTTGTAAATATTTGCTGCAGGTTCTACTTCATCAATTGAAATACTTGGTCTAACTTTTTTAAATTTAAATTGACTACGAAGGGTAGCTGCTTTTTCAGATTGATCGTTAATGAGTCTTGCGTATTTTTTATACACATCAAAATCGTTAGACTTGGTAGCGTGTTGTAATAAGTGAATGGTTTGCGGGTTAAACAAATGGAATTCACCTTTGCGCTTCCACTGATACACGCCACCAACAGTAAGTCTATTAACGGATATTTGTTTTTTAGGAAATGCAAAATAATGTTTGGCCATAATTTCTTTAGCCATTTCGTCAAGTCCCATGCCTTCAATACGCGATGTGGCACCTGTAAAATACGTGTCTACTACTTTTTTGTTTAGACCAATGATTTCAAAAATTTGAGCCCCTTGGTAAGATTGTAAAGTAGAGATGCCCATTTTTGAAAAGACTTTTAAGAGTCCATCATTAACGGCTTTGATATAATTCTTTTTGAGTTTGTCAATTTCTAATGTGGTATCTAGTTTGCCAGATATTTTCATATCTCTAATACTCGAAAGCGCTAGGTATGGATTAATGGCGGTTGCCCCAAATGCAACAAGGCATGCAAAATGATGTACTTCCCAAACATCACCAGCTTCTACAATGATACCTACCTGTCCACGGTATCCTTTTCTGATAAGATGGTGATGAATGGCTGCAGTAGCAAGTAAAGAAGGGATAGGCGCGTGATCCGAATCAATTGCTCTATCTGTTAAAATAATGACTTCAAAACCATCTTCTACGGCGTCAACAGCATAACGGCAAAGTCTATCCAATCCGGCCTTTAAAGAACCTGGTTTATTGTCTGCTCTAAAATAAGTTTGAAGTGTTTTAGCCTGGAAAATACCGGTATCTATACTTCTAATTTTTTCTAAATCGTGATTGGTAAGAATGGGATGCTTTAACGCAACGCAGTGACAAGCAAGTGGATCTTCCGATAATATATTACCATTGCTACCAGCAAAAGAGGCTAGCGACATCACCATACGCTCTCTGATAGGATCGATAGGCGGATTGGTTACCTGCGCAAACAATTGTTTAAAATAACTACTTATATGTTGTGGCTGGTCACTTAAAATAGCAAGTGGGGTATCTGTACCCATCGAGCCAATTGGTTCTTTACCATCAATGGCCATAGGAGCAATGATGGTATTTAAATCTTCGGTAGAATAACCAAATACTTTTTGGTATTTAAAAACTTGGTCAGGCTCAAGGTGCGTAAACATAACGCGCGGCGCTGGAAGTTCTTCTAATTTAATTTTATATTGGTTGAGCCAATCACCGTAAGGTTTTTGACTACAAATATTTTGTTTTAATTCTTCGTCACTGATGATACGACCTTGCTCCATATCTACAACAAACATTTTCCCAGGTTGTAGTCGTCCTTTTTCAATAACGGTAGAAGGATCGATAGGAAGTACACCTGTTTCAGAAGCCATAATAACACGGTCATCATTTGTTACACAGTAGCGTGAAGGTCTTAGTCCGTTTCTATCAAGTGTAGCACCAATTATTTTTCCATCTGTAAAAGAAATAGAAGCAGGGCCATCCCATGGTTCCATAAAACATGCATGGTATTCGTAGAAAGCTTTTTTAGTGGCATCCATACTTTCGTTACCATCCCAGGCCTCTGGTATCAGCATCATCATTACATGTGGCAAAGATCGGCCACTCATAAACAATAGCTCGATCATGTTGTCGAGGCATGCAGAGTCAGATTGTCCTGATGTTACAATAGGTAACAACATTTCCATTTCTTCTTTAGAAAAGTTAGGTGTATTAAAACCTTTTTCACCGGCACGTAACCAGTTTAAATTTCCTTGTAGCGTATTAATTTCACCATTATGCGCAATGTATCTAAAAGGTTGTGCTAGTTTCCAAGAAGGAAAAGTATTGGTAGCAAATCTAGAGTGCACAAGGCCAAACGCAGAAACAACACGCTTGTCATTTAGGTCTGTGAAATAATCACGCACCTGCATGCTGGTAAGCTGTCCTTTATAAATAATTGTTTTATAAGAAAGTGAAGCAATATAAAATCCAACTTCATCTTTTTTGATGCTATTGTTTATCGTATGCGAAGCATAATTTTTAAGCACAAATAATTTGCGTTCAAATGCTTCGGGTGAATCGATTGTATCGGGGCATTTAATAAATACATGCTCCATGCTAGGTTCTACAGATAGTGCAGTTAAACCAATATCTTTTGTGTTAACAGGTACTTTACGGTAGGTAATAATTTCAAGTCCTAATTTTTCGGCAGTTCTGTCAAATATTTCACGACATTCTTCTTTTAACGCATTGTCTTTAGGAAAAAATAAAACACCTACCGCGTATTTACCAAAGTCTGGTAAATGTGCACCTAGTGCAATACATTCATCAAAGAAAAATTCGTGTGGAATTTGAATCATAAGTCCAGCACCATCACCTGTATTTTTTTCGAAGCCAGAAGCACCACGGTGCTCCATGTTTTCTAGTACGGTAAGGGCATCAGAAATATTCTGATGAGACTTAATGCCTTTGATATTGGCAACAAAACCGATGCCGCAAGCATCGTGTTCAAAAGCGGGATCATACAACCCCTGGTTGTTTTTAGAAACAAGCATGTGAAACCTCAGTTAAAGTTCAGGAATAAAGCAAACTATGGCAGGCAATCGTGACCGTAAATTAATTAAAAATCACTTAAAAGTAAAATGAGATTTTAACTAATACATTATAGTAAAACAAACAAACGATAGTTTATGTAATACTATTGGATGAAAACAAAATAATTTGATGGGAAATCAAAACTAATTTCAGGTATATTGTTCGTTTCAAAAATTCCATACACGGTGCTTCCTGTTCCTGTCATAGCAGCGTATAAAGCGCCTTTTTGGTAGAGCGTTTCTTTGATATTTTCTAGTTCAGGATACGCTTGAAATATGGGCACTTCAAAATCATTGATGAGTGTATCTCGCCAAGAACTGATGGGTAATTGCAATATTTCTGGAATATGTGTGCTTGGTTGCTTGGGTGTAATAAAAGAAAATGCAGTTTTAGTTGATATGCCAATGCCCGGATTTATTATAACAATGGAATAGCCATCTAGGTTAACATTTGTAGGTGTAAGGATTTCGCCTCTACCAGTAGCAAATGCTGGACTATTTAAAATAAAAAATGGACAATCACTCCCTAGTGTTAATGCATACTGCATGAGTTTATTCTGGGATATCTGTAAATCAAAAAGTTGATTGAGTAATGTTAGCGTAAATGCGCCATCTGATGATCCTCCACCAAGTCCTGCGCCCATGGGAATATTTTTATGCAAATGCATTTTTATGTTGGGGATATTGGGAAAGTCTTTTTTTAACAACCAATATGCTTTGCAACATAAATTATCGGATGTATCTCCGTTAATAGCTAAGCCAGAACTTGTAAATGTTAGGGGGGCTGTAATGTCTGCGTCTGCAGTAATTATTTCTAAAGCATCTGTAAGTGAAAGTGGATAAAAAACTGTTTCTAGTGCATGAAAACCATCTGCTCTTTTTTGTGTGATACGCAGTCCTAGATTGATTTTGCAGGTAGGAAAACAAATCATTTGCTTTTCCTTTTATGTATCTCGTCGCGTATGGCAATTGCTCTTATATAATCTTCATTTTCAAGCACTTCTTGCAGTAATTGTTCTAGTGCAATTAAATCTAGTTTGGTAATATCATCCTGATCTTCGAAGGGTTGCTCTGCGCCACCAACGGCTTCTATTTTTTGTTTACTTACACCACCTTCATCCATTAAAATGCCTGCATTGTCTAAGATGTGTTCGTAGGTGTAAATGGGGCAACCAAACCTAACAGCTAATGCGAGGGCATCAGAAGTACGAGAGTCTATTTCGATGGTATCATGGTCTGTAAAGCAAACCAATTTGGCATAAAAAATACCCTCCTGTAAATCGTTGATAATGATTTCTTGTAATTCTACATGAAACGCCGTCATGAAGTTTTTAAGTAAATCGTGGGTGAGGGGTCTGCTAGGATGCATATCTTCTAAAGCAACAGCAATAGCTTGCGCTTCAAAACCACCAATAACAATGGGAAGTCTACGAATACCGCCACCCGCTTCACCCAATACTACAGCATAAGAATGCGATTGGGTAATGCTATGGGAGAGGGCTACTATTTCGAGTTCTATTTTTTTCATAGACAACACGAAATTAATTCAAAAAATATAGAATTGAACAGTAGGCGTATAAAAACTAAGCCGAAGCTTTCATTTTTTTAATTGCTTCTGTTAATTTAGGCACCACTTCAAAGGCGTCACCTACAATTCCATAATCGGCAGCTTTAAAAAACGGGGCTTCCGGATCTTTGTTAATGACTACAATAGTTTTACTTCTGTTTACGCCAGCAAGGTGCTGGATGGCGCCAGATATACCAATGGCAATATATAAATTAGGAGCAACCTGCACACCTGTTTGACCCACGTGCTCGTGGTGTGGACGCCAATGAGCGTCTCCAACAGGTCTAGAACAGGCTGTTGCAGCGCCAAGCTCTTTAGCAAGGTCTAGTAAAATTCCCCAGTTTTCAGGGCCTTTTAAACCTCTTCCGCCACTTACTACTATGTCGGCTTCCGTTAAAGAAATTTCGCCACTCGTTTTGTTTAGGGCAGTAATTTTTACTTGACCTGGCGTTACAGTAATTTCTAAAGGAGTTGTTGTAGCAGTTGTTGCAGCGCCACCCACAACTTTATAACTATTAGGACTAATCGCAATTATTTTTACGGCTGTAGTTATCGAAACATTGGCAAATGCTTTTCCAGAAAATACAGATTTTTTTACAACAAAACCAGCACTTGTATTGGGAAGCGCAATAGCGCCCGTTACAAGCCCTGCTTTTAATAATGCAGATACACCAGCACTCAATGCTTTACCCGTTTGGTTATGTGAAAACACGAGGGTTGTAGCGCCTACTTTTGTAGCAGCAGCAGCAATCGTTTTTACAAATACTTGTGCATCAAAATTTGAAAGAGATGCATCCGATATTTGATAGATGTTTTTTAAGTTGTATTGACCCAGTGTACTTATATCTTCTGTAACCGTACCTAATAATAAACCATGTACTTCGGTGCCTAACTGAGCAGCAACAGCAGCACCATATGAAATAGCTTCTAGTGTGCTTTTTTTAATTTGATTGTCTTGATGATCTATATATACGAGTACCATAATAAAATTGTTGAAATGAATTAAATAGCTTTTGCTTCTTCGTGTAAAAGTTTTACCAGTTCTTCTACGTTATCTGCACTTACAAGTTTTACACCTGCTTTTGGAGCCGGCAATTCAAAACTTTCGATACTTGTTAAAGTGTCTGCTGTAGAGGGTTCTAGCACTTTTAATGGTTTGGTACGTGCAGCCATAATACCGCGCATGTTTGGTATTCTTTGTTCTGCCACACCTTTTTGGCAACTCACAACGACAGTAGAATTTACCGTTAACACTTCTTCACCACCTTCAATTTCTCTGGTGATGGTAGAAGTATTTCCTTCTATAGAATAAGAGGTTACGAGAGATAAGTAAGGGGTATCTAAAATAGCAGCAAGCATGCCACCTACACTAGCACCATTGTAATCGATGGTTTCTTTGCCTGTAAAAATTAAATCATATTTTTCGGTGTTGGCAACTGCTGCAATTTGCGCAGCCACATAATAACTATCTGAACTATCTGCGTTGACCCGAATGGCTTCATCTCCACCAAGTGCAAGTGCTTTTCTGATAATTGGTTCTGCATCTGCTAAACCTACTGTTAACAAATGAATGATAACGCTAGGGTCTTTTTCTTTTAATTCAATGGCACGAACAAGTGCATACCATTCGTCGTAAGGATTGATGATCCACTGAACACCTGCTTCATCAAATTTTTTGGCACCATCTGTAAAGGCAATTTTAGCAGTGGTGTCTGGTGTTTTACTAATACAAACTAATATTTTCATGTGGTCTAATTTGTGTTGTTCAAATACATAGTTGTTTATGCAACTAATTGCAAATATAGGTAGGATTTTAATTACAAAGTTCGGCTATCTTTGGTTTATGGACCGGATAGAAAAATTACTAGGTTTTTTGGCCCAGCAGCCTACAGATAACTTTTTAAGGCATGCGTTAGCCCTCGAGTATATCAAAATAGGAAAAGACGAAGAGGCCAAGGCATTGTTCACTGCTATTGTAACAGAAACGCCTAGTTACGTGGGCACATACTACCATTTGGCCAAATTGCTTGAAAAAATGCAGCAAACGACTGAGGCCATTACATGGTATGAAAAGGGGTTAGAAGCCTGTAAATTAGCAGGGGACAAGCATGCCTATTCCGAATTGCAAGCTGCCTACGAAGACTTAATATATTAATAAGACCGATTAACTTCCTCTAGAACCACCTGTTTTGATAGGTTTTTTGCCAACAGTTACCGCTTTGGTACCAGGTTTAGCAATAAATTTAGATCCTTGCGCTTTGTTGGCCTGGTTTTTAGTGCCAGGTTTGCCTGCTTTAGAATTATTTACGGGTAAAGCCATTTTTTAAAAATTTATATTCAAATATACGATTTACCGTTAGCTAATAGGTGAATGGCTTAATTTTATTCCATGTTTTTATTAGAGGTACGTGAAGTTGCAAAAAATCATGCTGGCGGTGACTATGCCAAAACCATTTCTTTTACTTTGCCTAAGGGGCAAAAACTAGCGATAGCTGGAGAAACCGGATCTGGTAAAACCACGCTTTTAAAACTGATAGCAGGGTTACTGGAACCCAACACAGGATCGGTGTTTTTTAATGGTGAACGTGTATTAATGCCTAGTGAGCAGCTTATTCCTGGACATCCAAAAATTGCTTTTTTATCGCAACATTTTGAACTTCGCAACAATTATAGGGTAGAAGAGCTTTTAGACATGGCTCGAAAAATTCCGGAAGCCAGGGCTAATCATATTTATAAAATATGTAGAATAGAGCATTTGCTTGCGCGTAAAACCAATCAAATTTCTGGTGGTGAAAAACAGCGTATCGTTCTTGCGCAATTACTTACAACGGAGCCATCTTTATTACTACTAGACGAGCCATTTTCGAACCTCGATAAAATTCATAAGCAAATCATGCAAGAAGTGATTGCAGATATTGCTATGCATTTTGATACCACTTGTATTTTAGTATCGCATGATGCGGCTGATTTACTTCCATGGGCAAATAGAATGCTTCTCATTAAAGATGGTGCAGTTATTAGAGATGATAACCCTGATACTATTTTTTATAAACCGAGTAATGAATATGAAGCGGCACTTTTAGGTACTTGTAATTGTATCAGTGCTGCTATGTTTCCGGCTATTACAACACTAGTGCCAAACGCAAATATCGAACAGCAAATATTTATTAGGCCTACGCAAATAGTTTTGGAAAAGCCTGCTGCTGAAGGGTTGCAAGGCAAAGTAACAGCTGTTTTATTTATGGGTAGCTATTATATGGTACAGGTACAATTAGATGGCTTGGTGTTGCAAGTGGCTAGTTTTGAATCTAGTATAACTGTAGGAGAAACTTATGCCGTAAGGTTGCGCGAAAACGCTAAGTATCATGTATTATAAAGTAAGCCTATTAGAAAGTTCTACATTTATTTTTTCAAAGAAATGGGCGGGTGTAAAATTTCGCCAATTTTCCATTTCCATAAGCTCTATATAGTAGTGCAACTTTTTTTGTCTAAAATCTTGTTGTGTTTGCGCTGGCATATTAATAGCAACCATCCAGCCATTTTCTTCAGAAGCTTCTTCGTACCACTCTTGATAGTATTCTTTATCGCTACTGTGAAAATTTAAAACGTTTTCACAAATCAAAATAAATTTACAAATCCCTTTTTTAGATAATTGATCTACAATTTCTCTTTTGAGTTCCATGATGTCATTTTCAATAGCATCATTCCATTCACCCAT
Source organism: Bacteroidota bacterium (assembly GCA_018971025.1). Taxonomy (GTDB): domain Bacteria; phylum Bacteroidota; class Bacteroidia; order Chitinophagales; family Chitinophagaceae; genus Sediminibacterium. The sequence continues at coordinate 53,674 of JAGWVE010000004.1, forward strand.
TAATTCTAAAATGGCATACTGCTCGTCATAGTCTACAAACAATATTTTTAGATAGAGAGTACGGCTGCCAAAATCATCCCATTGTGGATGTATATAGTAATTGTAAATAACCTGCGTAAACTCAAATTCGGAGTAAGTGCGACCGTAAAAAGGCGACTTAGGATCTTCTTCGGCGGTGTATAAATGTCTCCAATTAAAAAAAGGCTCTATGTTATGCATGCCAATAAATTATGAACCCAAATAAGCTTCGGTCGCTTTTTTAACAGAACCATGCTCGAGTAATAATGCTTTAGCTGCTTCGTAATTGGTGCTATTAATTTGTTTCATAAGCATGTGTACGCCTCTGTCTACCAATTTTTCATTGGTGAGTTGCATGTTTACCATTTTATTATCCTCTACACGGCCAAGTCCAATCATTACGGCAGTTGAAATCATATTCAGTACTAGCTTTTGTGCAGTACCGCTTTTCATTCTAGTACTCCCGGTAACAAATTCGGGACCTACCACTACTTCGATTGGGAACTTTGCAGCATCCGATAAGGGAGAACCTGGGTTACATGAAATACTTGCGGTAGTAATACCATTTTCGTTACATTTTTGAAGGGCACTAATCACATAAGGTGTTGTGCCACTTGCTGCAAGACCAATCACTACATCGTTTGGATTAATATTATGCGCTTGTAAATCAAGCCAGCCTTGATGGGTATCATCTTCGGCATTTTCTACGGCATTGGTAATGGCATGCTCGCCACCTGCAATAATACCAATAACGAGTCCGTAGGGTACGCCATAGGTTGGGGGACATTCGCTTGCGTCAACAATGCCAAGCCTGCCACTGGTACCTGCACCCAAATAAAATAAACGACCACCTTGTAACATTTTTTCGATCGCAATACTCACTACTTTTTCTATATCGTTAATGGCTGCAGCTACTGCAACTGGTACTGTTTGATCTTCTTTATTGATACTTGTAAGAACCTCCATTACGGACATATCTTGTAATTGTCTGTAATTAGAATCTTGTTCTGTAATTCTTGTAAATGGAGCCATGTAAATTTATTTGTGGTAGGTAATTAAGCCTTCCATGGGCGCTTTTAAAACTTTACCCAATTCTAATTCGTAGGTATGACAAAGTTCTTTTAAAACATCTTTAAAACCATAAGCTACACTACCCACAAAATTGATAGGTAGTTTCCAGCTTTCTTTAAACTTATAGAGATGTGTAAAAAAGAAATCGTTTAAACCATCTTCAATGATATTTTCAATCATGTAATGCCCTCTATTCTCGCTTAAAAATATTGCAAAGGTAGCAAGGTATCTATTAGCAAGCGGTTGCTTGTATACTTGGTTTAAAATATCGTCCTTGCTAGTATTGAACCGTTTGTTAAAACGAGCCATCAGCTCTTCGTCAAATGTTTGGTACAAATAATATTGTACCACTTTTTTGCCTAGGTAGGCGCCACTGCCTTCGTCCCCTAAAATATACCCAAGCCCCGGACTATTTTTAGCAATTTTGCTGCCATTGTAATAGCCTGCATTGGCACCCGTGCCTAAAATACAGGCAATCCCTTTTTGTTTGCCACAAAGAGCTCTAGCGGCTGCGTCTAAATCATTGTTGATTTCAATTTTTGCTTTGCTAAATAAGCTTTTTAAAACACTATTGATGACTTTGGCATTAGCCGGATTGGCTAAACCTGTGCCATAAAAAAATATGTTTTTAGGAGGGAAGTTTTTGATTTTTGGTAGTAAGTGCTTTTCTAAAAGCGCTTTGATTTGAGCGGTAGATAAAAAATAGGGGCTGAGGCCATCTGTAAGTATGGTCTTTTTTTTCTTGCCATCTACCAGTAAACACCACTCACATTTGGTAGCTCCACTGTCTGCAATTAAAGTTACCCGCATAATTTTTTAGTTTAAAAATAATACTACGAAGTACGAAAATATCTCTGACAAAATACTCTTTATCTCACTATTATTTAAGGTTTTAGGCCAATTTTATGCTTTTAAATAGGATATTTGTAAGGACGCCTAAATAATTAAAAAAATGAATGATCAAAAAAAGAAAATTAGTTTGTGGTTACCAGTTTTGTTGTCTTTGGTGATGGTGGTTGGTATGACGATAGGGTATCAGTTACGTGATAATACCGCTGGCGGTAAGTTTTTAGGTTTTTCTGGACGAAGTTCGGTGCAAGAACTGGTATCTCTCATCAATAGTAAATATGTAGATCCGGTAGCTTCTGATAGTATCAATGCATTGGTTGCTGACGCGTTACTTTCTCATTTAGATCCACACTCTGCGTATATCCCTGCCAAAGATTTGGAAGCATTTAATGATGATATAGCTGGAAGCTTTATGGGTATTGGTATCGAATTTCAACTTTTACACGATACTTTAAACGTCATGAATGTGTTTAAGGATGGCCCTTCGTTTAAAGCAGGTTTACAAGTGGGTGATCAAATTTTAACCGCCAACGATTCTTTACAATTATCCGGTAAAAATATTGACGCAGACTGGATTCGATCTAAGCTTAGAGGGCCTGAAGGTAGTACCGTAAAAATTACTGTTTTACGGGATCAAAAAAAGCAAAACTTTACCATTACTAGAGGTGTTATTCCGGTTTCGCCAATAGATGCCGCCTATATGATTCAACCTACTGTTGGATATATTAAAATCAATAAGTTTTCTGAGAGAACCTATGAATCTTTTATGGAGTCTTTAGAAAAATTGCAAAAAGCGGGTATGCAATCGATGGTGCTAGACCTTAGGGGTAATGGAGGCGGTTTATTGCAGGAAGCCGTTGATATTGCCGATGAATTTTTAAGTGACAATAAATTGATTGTTTACACCGAAGGTGCCAATAGTAAAAGGAATGATTTTATTTGTAAACGTCCAGGTTTATTTGAAACGGGTAAAGTTACGGTGCTCATAGATGAGACATCTGCGTCTGCTAGTGAAGTATTGGCTGGTGCACTACAGGACTGGGATAGAGCAACTATTATTGGAAGAAGATCTTTTGGTAAAGGTCTTGTGCAGCAACAGTTTAACTTAACCGACGGAAGTGCCGTAAGGTTAACGATTGCAAGGTATTACACGCCACTTGGTAGAAATATTCAAAAAACCTATGCAGTGGGAAAAGAAAAATATGAACAAGAATTAGAAGATCGTTATCACAATGGGGTATTGGATAAAACAGATTCAAGTGTTTTAAAAGGTAAAAAATATAAAACACCCGCTGGTCATATTTTATATGGTGGAGGAGGGATTACCCCCGATATAATTGTACCACTTGCTGCAAGTTTACAGGACACTTTAATAATGCAATTGTACTTGTCTAACACCCTTTCTAATTTTGTTTACCAGTTGTATAAAAACAACCGTGTATATTTTACTTCTTTTAAAACGCCGGATGCGTTTGCAAAAGACTTTAATCCGGGAGGAGCAGAATGGAATGCTTTTGTGGCCGCAGCTGCAAAAGACAATATCGTAGCAATTAATGTTTCTGCTGCTGGCAAAGTCTATTTATTACAAACGATTAAGGCTCTCATGGCCCGCCAAATATGGAGATCTGAAGGGTATTATCAAATACTCAATAGTAAAGATTCTACGCTTGCTAAAGCATTGCAGCAATTAAAATAAACAACATGAAAAAACTATTTTTCACCATTGCCTCTATATGTATGTTACAACAAATGAAGGCCCAAGACACAAAAATTATTGCACATAGAGGTGCTTGGAAAGAATTTAACCTGCCAGAAAATTCTATAGCATCCCTACAAAAAGCCATTGAAATAAAAGCTTACGGAAGCGAGTTTGATGTACGCCGCACACTAGATGGCAAACTAGTAGTAAACCATGATCCAACGTATTTTGGCGACACCATTGAACTAAAAACCTATGAGGTGCTCAACGCAAAAAAGCTAAGCAATGGCGAAGACCTGCCCTTATTAGAAAATTATTTTAAAAAAGGCACTGCTTCCGATCATCACACACTACTTATTTGTGAGATTAAAGCAGCCTTATTAAGTAATACTACAAGCCAACTAACAACCCTCGAAACACTGGAACTTGCTAAAAAACTAGGGATTGAAAATAGAATTATCTATATCAGCTTTGATTTTGAAGTGCTTCAAACCATTAGAGCAAATCGCCCTTCTGCAACTGTTTTATATTTAGAAAACAATAAGTCATTAGAAGAAGTGATAGCGGCTAAATTTAATGGCATTAATTTTAATTATGCTCAGTTTTTAGGTAACCCATCGATAGCTGCAAATGCTAAAAAGCAACATTTAATGCTAGGTAGTTGGACCGTAAACAAGGATGAAGATTTTAATCATTTATTAGAGCAAGGTGTGCAATATATTACCACTAATTTTCCAGAACGTTATTTAACGCAACTAGATCATAAACACTAGGAGCCGAGTAAAAAATTTTACATAAAAAAAGCCCTCCGATTTATCGGAGGGCTTTTTTTATGTAAATGAATATTTCATTAGAAGTTTGTAGCTACGCCAGTATCCCACCATAAGCGAGTTGCAATATCATCTTTTGCACCTGCACCCATTTTAGAAACTGCATCTGTTACGCCAGCAGTGTTACCTGTTCTTTCTGCGTTAACAAAAGGCATTCTTTTAATGAACTCACCAGCAGGGATAACGCCCCAATCTGGACCTGAGTCATTTTTAGCAACTGTTGGAATTTTAGGATAACCTGTTCTTCTATGGTCTACCCAAGCTTCCAAAGTATTTGTAAAGGTTGCTAAATACTTTTGCGTTAATATTTTTTCCAATTTTAATTCTCTAGAATCAGCTTCATTCCAAGCAACTGTAATTGTAGAAGGAGTGGTAAAGTTGTTACGAGAATCGATTGGATCAACATAGTTAATAGGTTTGCTTGTTGCATCTGCTAAGTATGCATCTGCTCCACCAGCTCCCCAATCATCAAATGATAATTTAACGCCAGTTTCGTAGTTTGTTTTAGCGTCACCTGCACCTGTCCAACCTCTTAAAGCAGCTTCTGCTTTTAAGAAGTAAACTTCTGAAGCAGTAAAGTGTCTTCTAGTTTGAACGGTATTAAAGTCTGTAGAAACTTTAGAGAATGGTACACGTTGGATTTTTGCACCAATGTATGCACCATTTCTAATGCCTTTATATGGTGAACTTGGATGGTCTGCATATAAAGCTGGATCTGTAACAGGAGAGAAGAATTTAGCAATTCTATTGTCCTTTAATCCCACCATAAATGATTCGATAGGGCCACCCATACGCGTATCATCCCACTGGAAACATATCATACCTACTGGCATAATGTTACCAAGTAATGAGATATTAAAATTGTCTGCGTTGGTTGCAATTAAGCCAGCAGGATCTGCCATTGCTTTTTCACCTTGAGTTTTAGCAAGCGCTGGAGCAACTTTAGATAAACGAATAGCAAGTCTTAATCTTAAAGAGTTAACCACTTTCATCCAAGCAGAAATATTGCCTTTGTAGCTAGGGTCAAACTTTGCAAAACCTGCATATGTTTTATTAGCGCCAAATTCAGATTGGATGGTATCTAATTGAGCAAAGAAAGTATTGTATAAATCTGATTCTTTGTCATATAAGATAGTTGAAGCAGTAGAGCCATAGTTAGAGTAAATAATTGGACCATGAATTGCTGTTAAGCGAGACATTGACAATACTCTAATTAATTTAGCCCAAGTAGCAAATAATGGTAAACCATTGTCTTTTGCTAATTGAATTACTTGTTTAGATGGAGACATGATGTTGCCGTATTGACGACCCCAATATGAGTTCCAACGAATGTAATAGGTAGTGTTATTAACGTTACCAACGAAATCAGTTGGTGTGTTCATGTAGCCCATCCAAGAGTCATAACAAAGGTCTTCTTGAGTTTGACTACCCTGATTACCATGCAGCTCGTACAACATACCAGAGAAAGGCGAACCTACTAGGTTGAAGTCTTGCTTAAGCATCTCATCAGAAATTTGATTCGGATTCTGATTGGTGGCTTGGAAATCTTTTGTACAAGATCCAAAGGCAATTAGAATGATTGATGCAATAAATAATTGTTTCATACTAAATGTATTTAAAAAATTTTAGAAAGTAAACTTAACATTCACACCAAAAGATCTAGTAGAAGGTAAGCCAAACACGTCGTTAGACTGCATGCCGTTACCAGTGCTCATAGATTGTTCTGGATCAAATGGAGCATCTTTGTAGAAGAAGAATAAGTTTCTTCCAACTAAAGAGAAGTTCGCATCTTTAATGATTGAGTTAGGATTCTTAGATTTTAAGTTGTAACCTAAAACCAATTGGCCTAATCTTACGTTTGTTCTAGAAAATAAATAAGGTTCCATGATTTTATTTCTATCACCCACAGCAGAATAATAAATTGCTGGATCGATAGAGGTAACCGCTGTTGTACCTTGAATAGCATTGATTGGCATCATGCCTTTATCTCTTGCATCAGCAGTTCTTTGGCTTACACCATAAGAATCTAAGAAAGCCTCTGTTTTAGAAAATGCAACTCCTCCAAACTTACCTTGAACAAGTACAGTAGCGTACCAGTTGTTGTAAGTGAAGCTGTTGTTGAAACCTAATAAGAAATCTGGGTTAACGTTACCAACTTTTTCTTGTGTTGCAGCTTTAGTTGGTACACCAGAAGTAGCGTTTAAGATAATTTGACCAGCAGTATTTCTTGCGAATTTGTAAATCCAAAGATCGTTGAAAGAACCACCAGCTCTAATTACAGAAGCAAAACCTTCATCATCACCACCTACTTGGTAGTTAGGGTTAGAAGCAATTAATTCTGCAATTAAGTTTTTGTTTTGAGAAACGTTAACAGCTGTTTTCCATTTGAAACTGTTACCGTTTATTACTTGTGCATCAACAGTTAATTCAAAACCTTTGTTTTCAATTCTACCTGCGTTAACATAATAAGAAGTAAAACCAGAACCAGAAGGAGCTGCTAATGATAAGAATTGGTTGGTGCTGATATCTTTGTAATATGTGAAGTCTACACCAATTTTATTCTTAAACAATTTCATTTCTAAACCATATTCATTGCCTTCAATAATTTCAGGCTTTAAATTGGTGAAAGGAACTTGCGTGTTTCTAGCGATACCACCAATACCAGTTGGACCACCAGAACCATTAATTGAGTTCCAAGGGTTAACTACGTTAAATGGAACCTCATTACCAGTTTGAGAATAAGATGCTCTTACTTTCATGTAAGAAATAACTTCTGGTAATTTAACCATTTGGCTCACAATACCAGATAAACCCACAGCAGGGTATAGGTAAGATTGGTTGCCAGTTAAAGCTAAGGTAGAAGCCCAGTCGTTACGAGCAGAAAGATCTACATAGAACATGTCTTTGTAACCTAACTGAACGTTTGCAAAAGCACCTTGCTTAATAGTTCTGTTAATGGTTTGGTTGAAGATAACGTTGTAAGGCATGTTCGCAAACGTAAAGAAGTTTGGATACATGAGCGCTACAGTACCGTTACCAACACTCATACCATTGTTAAATGTGTTTTTTTGGTAACTCGCACCAGCAAGTGCTGATACAGAATAGCTGCCAAAAGTATTGTTGTACGTAAAGATACCGTCGGCGTATAAAGCCTGATCATTGTATTTGGTATATGACCAAGTACCATTAGGGCTCACACTTACAGAGTTTCCACCTGCAGCATAACGGTTATCTCTTAACACATCATTGTAATCAATGTTAGCTCTTGTTTCAAACTTAACGTGCTTAGCAATGTCGTAAGATAATTTTACGTTGGCAATCACACGAGATGAAGTTTGTAATTTAGAGTTGTTGTTGATTTCCCAATAAGGGTTGTTTTGTTTTTCCTCGGTAGAGTACCAATTCATTTTATAAATGTTTCTATCAGGATTAAATACTTGATAGTTTGTTTTATAAGAATTGAAATCTCTTTCACGCGCAAATAAATATAAACCAGTTAATGGGTTATTGTAATAACCTGCACCTGGGCGGTTCTTAGACTCTTCGTAAGCGAAGATTACGTTAGAACTTACCGTTAACTTGTCATTAAATAACTTAGTAGATTGGTTTAATGTGATGTTGTGCTTTGTATAAGTGTTGGTTGGCATTACACCTTTAACACTCATGTTAGCATAAGAGAAAAACGCAGTTGTTTTATCATTACCACCACTTACAGAAACTGAATTGGTAACGTTTACGCCAGTTTGGAAAAATTCCTTAACGTAATTGTTTTGGTAATAGTTAGACTTTGTTTTAGACCAGTTATAGTCTGAACCATTAATAGCACCATATGAAAATTGTAAATCTGGAATACCAGAAACTTGATCAATGATTGTGCTATGGTTAAAGTCTACAGTTGTTTTACCAGCTTTACCTTTTTTAGTAGTAATTACGATTACACCGTTTGCACCTTGGCTACCATAAAGGATAGATGCGTTAGCGCCACGTAAAACGTTTACACTTTCGATGTCGGCAGGGTTGATAGATGATAAACCATCACCACCATCTGTACCACCGTAAGAACCAGGTTGACCACCTTTGTTGTTTACCATAGGTACACCATCAATAACGTACAAAGCTTCTGATGTTCCAATAAGTGATTTAGCACCTCTTAGAACTGCTTTGGTAGAACCACCAGCACCAGAGCTACTGATTTTAATGTCAATACCTGCTGCTTTACCGCTTAAGGCATCCATGAAGTTAAAGTTGGCGCCTTTTCTTAATTCGTCGCCACTTACTTGTTGAGAAGCATAGGTTAATGCTTTTTTCTCACGCTTCACACCAAGTGCTGTAACAACAACATCAGATAAATCTGAAGATTGAGTAGCAAGTGAAACTGAAACGCTAGATTGAGCTGCGCCCACGCTAACTTCTTTTGTAGCAAAGCCTAGAGAAGAAATTTCTAGAACTACATTACCTGCTGGAACTTTAATGCTAAAAGAACCATCAGTACTCGTTGAAGTAGCTGTTGTGCTACCCTTGATCTTAACGGTAGCTGCTGCTACTGCCTTGTTGTCCGGACCGGTAACCTTCCCGGAAACTTGTCTTGTTTGTGCAAATGTTGCAGTAACCATGCACAAAACAGAACAAAAAACTAAAAGCAAACTTTTCATAAGATTTTGTTTGGTCTGTTTAAAAATGGGTTAATAAATGAATTTGAGCAAGCAAATCCTAAATAATATTAAACAATAAGTATCTGATTGCCAAAATTTTCGGCGAATTTAAGTAGATATTCACCGATATATGTTAAAATACAGGAAATTGGGGATAAAATAATATTAAGTAATACTTAAACGTATATAATTTATTTTTTAAGTATAGATCCAATCTCTTTCATGAGTAAACTAATACCAGGTTTCATCATTTCACCATGATCTAATCCTTCTAGTTCAAAAAGTTTGACATGTTTATTTTCGATGAGTTTCATCATTCTAAAAAAGTAAGCGTTTTCTTCATACCTACCTAACAGTTCCATTTCTCGATCACCGGTAATTAAAACAATAGGAGGTGTATTTTTCTTGATATGGTAAATGGGTGCATATCCTTCAATTAAGGGTTGGTATTTTGATATTCCATTTTCATCGCGTATTGTATAATGCGTTATTACTTGAGGGCTTAATGGTAAAAGACCTGCAATAGAATCGGTACTGATGCCATACTTGGCTAACCATTTATTTTCGAGTCCAATCATGAGATCTAAATAGCCACCTGCAGAATGGCCTGATAAAAATATTTGTCGTGCATTTCCGCCATATTTTTCAATATTGCTAAACACCCATGCAGTGCCTGCTGCCGCGTCTTCAATGTATCCTGGAGCTTTTACTCTGGGACTTAATCGGTATTCTATCGAAACAATTTCGTAACCATAATCGAGCAATTCTTTTGGAATAGATTTTGTTCCACCCGTAAGTCCTCCTCCATGAAACCAAACAATAACTGGCGCTTTTGTTTTACCAATAGGTTTGTAAATATCAAGTAAACACTGTTCTTTTATATAGGCATTTGTGTCCCTAATATTTTGCGCATAATAGGGAACATTTTTAATGACTTCGTAATTGCTATTATTTTGTGCTGTTGCGCCTATTGCAAAACAAACAAATAGAAGTTGAATCTGAATTTTAAGTATCGTTTTCATAGACCCTAAATTAATTTCTTTTATTTATACATTTTGAATTATCTTTTTATTTATAAATACCATTTTATGAATAAAATATTACTTTCTGTTGCAGGTCTTTTATTTACTGGCTTGTTACAGGCTCAGGTAACTGTGGTAAAATTATTAACTGAAAATCAAGTGCATCCAAGTGGTGTGACCGCCTTAAATCCACGTTTTACTTGGGTTTTGGAAGCTACTAATCGTAATACAAAACAAATAGCCTATCAATTAGAAGTTACTTCCGGGAAAAAAGTGGTTTGGAATTCTGGACGTATCAATAATGATAGTTCTGTGCTAGTTCATTACAAGGGTAGCCCGCTTTTATCCAATACGGTGTATAATTGGAAAGTAAAAGTTTGGGATAAGGAAGGAGTTGAACCTGCATGGAGTAAACTTGGTGATTTTTCTACTGGATTGTTGCAGGAATTAGATTGGAAGGCACAGTGGATTACACCTGGTTTTGAAGAATCGCCTACAAGGCCTAGTCCTATTTTTAGAAAGGAATTTGATGCCAATAAAAAAGTAAAATCTGCTACTGCTTTTATTACTGCACATGGTATGTATGAAGCTAGTATAAATGGCAAAAGAGTAGGTGATGCCTATTTAACACCTGGTTGGACGAGCTACAATAAAAGACTACAATACCAGTGTTATGATGTTACCAATTTATTGCAATCTGGAAAAAATGTAGTGGGTGTAACCCTTGGTAGTGGCTGGTATAGAGGCATTATAGGTTTTTCGAACAATAAAAATACATACGGTTCAGATATTGCATTGTTATTTCAAATGCATATTACGTTTATGGATGGAAGTACCGCAATGGTATTGTCGGATGGCAGTTGGAAGTCAAGTACAGGATCCATTACTTATGCTGAAATTTATAATGGTGAAACCATTGATGCTAGACTAGAGCAAACAGGTTGGAATACAGTATCATTTAATGATATTAAATGGAGTCCAGTTAAAGTTGCAAATTTTGGTTATGCCAATTTGATAACTACACAAAACGAACCTGTAAAAAAGCATGAAAAGCTTACGGTACAAAAAATATTTACAACACCTAAAGGCGAGCAAGTATTAGATTTTGGACAAAATTTGTCGGGCTGGGTTGTTATGAAAGTGAAAGGTAAAAGAGGCGATACCATAACACTATACCACGCAGAAGTGCTTGATAAAAAAGGTAATTTTTATACCGATAATTTGCGTGGTGCAAAGGCGCAAACAGTATATGTTTTAAAAGGTGACGAAGAAGAAATATTTGAACCTCATTTTACATGGCAAGGGTTTAGGTATGTTAGGGTTGTTGGTTATCCAGGTGCCATTGTTCCCTCAAATTTTGAAGCGCATGTATTACATTCTGATATGCAATCAATTGGAACGTTTACTTCATCTAATACTTTAATCAATCAATTGCAACATAATATAGAGTGGGGACAAAAAGGCAACTTTTTAGATATCCCAACCGATTGTCCGCAGCGTGATGAAAGGCTTGGCTGGACGGGTGATGCACAAGTTTTTTCTCGTACTGCAGCATTTAATAAAAACGTTCACAACTTTTTTGCCAAATGGTTAAAGGATTTAGAAGCCGATCAAATAGAAGGTCGCGTGCCGCACGTGATTCCAAATGTATTAGGTAAAGGAAATGTAAATAGTGC
>JAGWVE010000042.1 GCA_018971025.1 Bacteroidota bacterium
TTGATTTTCCCTTTCGGATAGATGGCTGTTGATCCTAACATTTCTTCGATACGGATTAACTGATTGTATTTTGCAATACGGTCTGTTCTTGATGCCGAACCTGTTTTGATTTGACCACAGTTTAATGCAACTGCTAAATCAGCAATGGTTGTATCTTCTGTTTCACCACTTCTATGACTCATGATGGTATTGTAACCATTGTGTTGTGCAAGTGTAACAGCGTTGATGGTTTCAGTTAATGTACCAATCTGATTTACTTTTACAAGTAATCCGTTGGCAATTTTTTTATCGATACCTGTTTGTAAACGGTCTACATTGGTAACAAATAAATCGTCACCTACCAATTGACATTTGCTGCCAACCGCTTCTGTAAGGGCTTTCCAGCCATTCCAATCATCTTCTGCCATACCATCTTCGATAGAAGCAATTGGATATTGTTTCACCCATTTTTCCCAGTACTTTACAAGCTCATCGCTGCTCATTACTTTACCGCTACTCTTATGGAAAACGTATTTCTTTTTCTTAGCATCCCATAATTCACTGTTTGCAGCGTCCATAGCAATCACAATTTGAGAACCTGTTTTGTAACCTGCTGCACTAATAGCAGACAATACAGTTTCAATCGCTTCTTCATTGCTTTGAATGTTTGGTGCAAATCCACCTTCATCACCAACGTTGGTGCTATATCCTTTTTTCTTTAACACAGATTTTAGTGTGTGGAAAATTTCAACACCCCATCGTAAGCCTTCGCTAAATGATGTAGCGCCCACTGGCATGATCATGAATTCTTGGAAATCAATTTTATTATCTGCGTGTGCACCACCATTTAAGATATTCATCATTGGGATCGGCAATGTTTTTGCATTGGTGCCGCCAATATATCTGAAGAGTGGAAGCGCTGCTTCTTCTGCTGCTGCTTTTGCAACGGCCATACTTACAGCAAGCATTGCGTTCGCGCCAAGTTTGCTTTTATTTGGTGTGCCATCAAGTGCAATGAGTGCATCGTCAATGGCAGCTTGTTGTGTAATATCAAAACCAACAATGGCGTCAGAAATCAATGTGTTTACATTTTTAACTGCTTTTAATACACCTTTGCCTACATATTTTTTCTTGTCGTTGTCACGAAGCTCTACTGCTTCGTGGATACCTGTACTTGCACCACTTGGTACTGCTGCGCGTCCAATAGCGCCATCATCTGTTAAAACGTCAACTTCTACGGTAGGGTTTCCACGGCTATCTAAAATTTGACGAGCGTGTACTTCAATAATGTAACTCATGTTCGATTGCTTATTTTATGACTAATTAGATTGATATTGAGGTTGCAATTTAAGCATTTATAGGCGTTTCTGCGCCACTTGTTAGGGACCTAAATACAGATTCTAGGCTCTGGCTCTTGTTACTGAGGAGGTTAGACAATAAATCATTGGCTACAATTTGTCCTTTTGATAATATGAGCGCACTTGCACAAATGGCTTCTACTTCTTGCAAAATATGGGACGAAAAGAGCACCGTTTTTGCTTTCCCCTGGTCTTTAATCACGTTTCTGATTTCAATAATTTGGTTGGGGTCGAGGCCTGATGTGGGCTCGTCCAATAATATCACTTCAGGGCTATGAATAAGGGCTGCGGCGAGTCCTACGCGCTGCTTGTAGCCTTTAGACAACTGGCCTATTTTTTTATGCGATTCGGTGCCTAGCCCCGTAAGTTCGATGCAGTTAGCCACTGCATTTGATACCAGTTCAATGCCATGCACTTTGCCAATAAAACTGAGGTATTCTTTAACGTACATGTCGTAGTAAAGCGGGTTGGCTTCTGCTAAATACCCAATTTGCTTTTTAGCCGCAATAGGATCTTTAACCACATCAATTCCGTTAACCATGATGGTTCCCGAATCGGGTGTTAAATAACCAGCTATCATTTTGAGTGTCGTGCTTTTACCTGCGCCATTGGGGCCTAAAAAACCAACCACAGCACCAGCCGCCACAGAAAAACTAATGGACTGCACCGCTTTTTGTGTGCCGTAGTTTTTACTCACTTCTTTTACTTCGATAGACATAGGGCAAAGATATTAAAACAAGTGTGGGCTAGGCCTGACAATTTCATAAACAATCTATAAAATCAATGGTTGTATTCGCCTTTAATGGCATAGTATCCAAAAATACTCATCCCCACTGCTATTGGAATAAATATCACCACAAAAACACCCCATTGTATTTTAGTATCGATACCTGGCTTTGCTGCAATTTCATGTGCAGCCGCCTGCACTAAAAAATAGACGCATGCGGGGCCTAATAACAACCAAATGATTCCAGCTATTTTTTTGATTTGATTCATCGGTAAATATTTTAATCGTGTTTGGTATTAATTTTTGAATCGAGGTACAAAGTTCCTATCACAACAGAAACAGCTGCTACAATAATGGGGTACTGAAGTCCCGCAAGCGCATCTGCGGTGTACATCGTAGTGAGCAGTGTTGCAATAAAAGGTGTTAATCCGCCAAACACACCATTTCCAATATGATACGGCAATGACATGGAGGTATACCTAATTTTTGTTGGAAATAATTCCACTAAAAATGCAGCTATAGGCCCATATACCATGGTAACATATACAATCATTACAAACACCAAGAGCACCATTTTCCAATACACACCATCAGCCAACACCTTACTAATTTTAACAACGGGTTTTATGGTTGTTTGTGCAGGATTTGCATATAAAGTATCGGTAGTTGTGGTGGTAACAATAGTGCCATCTGTGTAAGATTTTGTTGACAGCGCTGTTCGCACAAAATCCCCTGAATTTGGAATTGAAACAGCATTTACTTTTGTTGCAGCCGCAGCTACTACTTCTGTTTTTGTAGCCGTATCCGTGAGTGACAAAAGTCCTTTAAATAAAGGCCTGTAGGTGATTACGGCAAGCAACATGCCAGCAAGCATAATCCATTTTCTGCCAATTTTATCACTCCAAGAACCAAATACAACAAAGAGTGGTGTGCCAAATAAAATGGCCCAAATTAAAATGGTACGCGACTGATCAAAATCTACTTTACAAACATTTTCAATAAATGATTGCGCATAAAATTGACCGGTATACCATACTACACCTTGGCCCATGGTTGCACCAAAAAGCGCAAGCAAAACCATCTTTAAATTTTCTTTATGTCCAAAGCTTTCTTTGAGTGGATTAACAGAAATAGCGCCTTCCGATTTTAATTTAGAAAACAGCGGAGACTCCTGCATTTTTAAACGGATATAAATTGAAACCACGACCAGTACAATAGAAAATAAAAATGGAATACGCCAGCCCCATGCATTAAATTTTGCAATAGAAGCAGCCGGATCAACATCTAAACTATGGCGCGTTAATAATATCACACTTAACGAAACAAATAATCCTAGTGTTGCCGTTGTTTGAATCCAAGAAGTAAAATAACCCCTCCTACCCGCAGGTGCATGTTCGGCCACATAAGTTGCAGCGCCACCATATTCACCCCCTAGTGCAAGTCCTTGCAGTAATCGAAGCGTTAATACAATAAGCGGTGCAGCAAATCCAATAGATTCATAACTAGGCACGAGTCCAATGGCAAATGTTGATCCACCCATCAAAACAAGGGTCAATAAAAAAGTATACTTACGGCCTACTAAATCACCAAGTCTTCCAAAAACAAGCGCACCAAAAGGTCTTACTATAAAACCCGCAGCAAAAGTGGCTAGTGTAGATAATAGCGCAGCCGTAGGATTTGTTTTAGGAAAAAACTGACCCGCAATAACGGTAGCAAGGCTTCCAAAAATGTAAAAATCGTACCACTCAATTAATGTACCAAGTGAAGAGGCAGTAATCACCTGCCAAATTTTATTTTCTTTTTTCATTTGCTAAACAATAGTGGCAACAACTTACGTTAATGAAGGCATTTTTCCAATTTTTTACCTCCTCAATAAACGAACAAGCGTTTATTAAATCTTTGCCTAATAAATCAATAATAAAATAGTTAGTAACGTATATTTATGACTTCAAACGATCTGCCATGAACTATCCTTATCAGCTTACGAGCTTTGACGCGTATAAAGAAGCTTACAAAAAAAGCATTGAAGACCCTGCTGCTTTTTGGGGCGACATTGCAAATCATTTTACATGGCGTAAAAAATGGGACACCACACTTGAGTGGAATTTTAAAGAACCAAAAGTAGCATGGTTTAAAGGTGGTAAACTCAATATTACCGAAAACTGTTTAGATAGACATATTCCTACCAAAGGACATTTACCTGCGCTGATTTGGGAGCCTAATGCACCTGACGAAGCGGGCCGTGTATTAACTTATAGCAAACTCCTTGAAAAAGTTTGTCAGTTTGCGCAAGTACTTAAAAACAATGGCGTTCAAAGAGGCGACCGTGTTTGTATTTACATGGGCATGATTCCGGAACTGGCTATTGCAGTGCTTGCTTGTGCACGTATTGGCGCCATTCACTCTGTGGTATTTGGTGGATTTTCGGCACAAAGTATTGCAGACCGTTTACTAGATGCAAATGCAGCCTTCATTGTTACTTGTGATGGTGCTTACAGAGGTG
The DNA here is from genome assembly GCA_018971025.1 of Bacteroidota bacterium. Taxonomy (GTDB): domain Bacteria; phylum Bacteroidota; class Bacteroidia; order Chitinophagales; family Chitinophagaceae; genus Sediminibacterium. Next base: position 4,568 of record JAGWVE010000042.1, read on the forward strand.
CCAAAGATATTCCTTTAAAATCAGTGATTGATGATGCGCTCATTGGTAACAAAACCGTTAAGCGCGTTATTGTAGCTACACGTACACGTACGCCCGTTTCTATGATTAAAGGTCGCGACTGTTGGTGGGAAGATGAGATGAAACAAGTAGAAGAAAAAGGAATCACTTTTATTGAAGCCGAAGAGATGGACGCAGAGGACCCACTCTTTATTTTATATACTTCAGGCTCTACTGGAAAACCAAAAGGCGTGGTGCATACCTGCGGTGGTTATATGGTGTACACCAACTACACATTTGTAAATGTATTTCAGTACAAACCTGGTCAAATTCATTTTTGTACCGCAGACATTGGTTGGATTACTGGACATAGTTATATTGTGTACGGACCATTAAGCGCCGGCGCTACCACCTTATTGTTTGAAGGTATTCCTACCTGGCCTGATGCAGGAAGATTTTGGGATGTCGTAGACAAATACAAAGTCAATATTTTATACACGGCACCAACAGCTATCCGTAGTTTGATGGGTTTTGGTTTAGGCCCACTTCAAGGAAAAAATTTATCGTCACTAGAAGTATTAGGAACCGTTGGTGAACCCATCAACGAAGAAGCATGGCACTGGTATGATCAAAATGTAGGCAAGGGCCGCTGTCCTATTGTAGACACTTGGTGGCAAACAGAAACCGGTGGTTGTCTGATATCAAATTTAGCCGGCATAACGCCTGCAAAGCCAAGCTGGGCAACACTTCCTATGCCAGGTCTCGAAATGGTACTGGTAGATGAAAACGGCAAAGAAGTAATTGCAGAAGGTGATGAAACCATCTCTGGAAACTTATGTATCAAATCGCCGTGGCCATCAATTTTGCGCACAACCTATGGTGATCATGAGCGTTGCAGAACCAACTATTTTGCAACTTATGAGAACATGTATTTTACGGGCGATGGTGCACTAAAAGATAAAGATGGATTTTTTAGAATCACCGGAAGAGTAGACGATGTACTCAATGTAAGTGGTCATAGAATTGGAACCGCGGAAGTAGAAAACGCCATTAACATGCACGCTGGTGTTGTAGAAAGCGCTGTGGTAGGTTATCCGCACGATGTAAAAGGACAAGGTATTTATGCCTATGTTATATATGGCGGATCACATGCACAGGACACACACGGTTCCGGTGAACTTGTACGAAAAGATATTTTACAAACCGTTACACGCATTATTGGTGCTATTGCTAAGCCTGATAAAATACAATTTGTATCGGGTCTTCCTAAAACAAGAAGTGGTAAAATTATGCGCCGTATACTTCGTAAAATCGCAGAAGGGGAAACAGAAAATTTAGGCGATACAAGTACACTATTAGACCCTGCTGTTGTAGACGAAATTAAAAACGGAAAATTATAGCATCATTTTTAATGACGCGCCAGACCAGTCAGGAAATAAGTTGCCATTTGTTTTTAGCTGCAAGTGATTTTCTGCAACCGCACTAAACACAGCTCTAAAATCTGTAGTAACAGGTAAGTCTCTATTGTCTTCGAGGTTTTCTTTGGCAAGGCTTCCCATATTACTATATACTTTTCCGCCAGCAACATCATTACCTAAAACAAATAGGCAACTCGCTCTGCCATGGTCCGTACCGCCCGTTCCATTTTGCGCAACAGTACGGCCAAACTCTGTCATGGTCATCAGGGTAACATCACTTTGACGTTCTCCTAAATCCTGCCAAAACGCAGCAATACTATCTGAAAAATCTTTTAGGTTACGCGCAAAAATTCCGTTTGTTGTACCCTGATTAAAATGGGTATCCCAGCCACCGCTTTCTGCAAAACCCACTTCCAGTCCAACATCCATTTTAATGAGTGTTGCAATTTGTTTCAAAGAATTGCCAAGTGGCGAGTTTGGATAAACAGCACCATTAGCAGGCTGATAATTTTTAATATTGTTAGACTTTAAAATTTTGAGTGCTTCAAAACTTTCTTTGCCTGTTTTATTGAGTAGCTCACTCGTTGTTTGATCATAGAGTTCTTCAAATGAAGTGGCAGCCTTTCCCGCAGCCATGGGATTGCCTTTTAATTGAATCGAAAAATCTTGCAAATTATTAATAGCGATGGCTTCAGCATCACCATACAAACTCCGCGGTAAGGCACTTGTTACACTCACTGCAGAAAATGGCGTAGGTGCATGACCAAGTAAACCAACTGCTCTATTAAGCCAGCCGCTTGCGGTGCCTTTTGCAAATGGAGTGCCTGACTCCATATAATCTTGTGCATCAAAATGGCTTCTGGTGGTATTAGGGCTACCCACTCCATGCACAACTGCTAAATTTTTTGCGTTAAAATAAGGAAACAAACTTTTTAAGGAAGGATGCATCGCAAACCGGTCATCCAAATTAAAAGAACCGCCTTCGCTCGCTGTTGGGCTCATAAACAAACCCGGTCTTGCAAGTTGTAAAGCGGGGTCAGCAAAAGGAGTTACCGCCATCAGACCATCCATGGCACCGCGCTGAAAAATACAAACCAAGGTTTTATTTTTTTTATACATCGGAAGCATTTGTGTGCCCGCTGCAGCTTCTGTTATAAAACGGGGCAGCCCACTGATGCCGGTTGCAAATAATGCAAGCGCACCCGATTTCATAAAAGCCCTTCTGTTTGCCATATTTATTAATTTATTTGCGCTGAAACGCAGGTGAACCAATTATCACACCAACAACCTGAGCCATGGTTTTTAATGGCGTATTGTCTTGTTGTGCCATAGCCCCATTTTGCATGTCTTGTTTGCCACTATTATCATTGGTTGCGGATGCAATTTTTTGATCAATATTTTGCGCGCGCACAATAGACATAATACGCTCCGAATTTTCTTTTTGATTGGCAACCGGTAATAATAGCTTGGTATATATTTGAAGCGCTTCTTCTACACTTTCAGGTTCATGATTTTGATTGAGCTGCAATAAATTGGTTTTAAAACCAGGAATTTTTTGTGCAGCAATGGCCATACCAAAATTCATTCTATTCAGTAATGAACCCGTATTAATCCAATAAGAAGCGCGGTCCGGAAAGCCTGTAGGTGCCTGATAAAAATAAAATTTCTGACCCATTTTTTCCGACCAGGTAAACACTTGATACGGCGCTACTACATCGGTACCGGTTGCACGAACCGCACTCACGGCAAGTTCAAAAGGTGATTTTATTTTTTCTTTTTCTTTGGCTTTAGTCCAAAATCCAGGCTGCATCACCATGGTTAATAGCACTTCTTTAATATCCCCTTTTGATGCTATAAATGTTTTGGTCATTTCGTCTATAACTGCTGTTGGCGGCTCGTCGGCAATAAATTTTATAGCCAGCTTGGTAGCAATAAAACGCGCCGTTGCAGGGTGCGAAGCAAGCATAGAAAGCGCTTCCATACCTTCGTTGTATCCACCATTTGCAGGAAAAGTTTTTCCAAGAATTGTTTTTGCATTTTGATCATGCTTATCAGCGCTAAATAAAAAACAGTCTTCTACTTGAAGCCCTCTGCGTAACAATTGATCTGGTGTAGCATTTGAAAATCTTTTAGCAAGTGGTCCTTCTTCATACATAGGTTTTACGCCCCAGCCTGTTAAAGCCCTTGCTAGTTCGGTTACATCAGATTGTGTATAGCCACCATTCACACCAAGGGTATGTAACTCCATTACTTCGCGTGCATAGTTTTCATTTAACCCTTGTGATTTTCTTCTTTTAATTTGTGTAGTGATCTGATTTTCCATGGCATCCATTTTTTGCATGGAATCTTCAGAAACACTTGCTGCTGCGAGTATTTTTTTAGCAGCATTTAAATCTAATAGTCGCTGGGCAGCTTTTAATTGACGCTTTGCATATTCATTTTCATTGCTAATACTTAAAGCATTGTCTAAATAAAGTAGCATCGCCGGATGCTTCGCTGTTGCAAAAAGTAGGGATGAAAAATTATTTAAAACATTGGGCCTAATAGCGTCTCTTTCATAAGGGAGCACCAGTTGTTGTATTTGATTTTTGGTAAGCGACACATTAAAATGATTGAACCAAAAATCTGTTAACACTTCTTGTAACTGCGCGTCACTATATACCGCTCTTATCACTTTTTGATTGATGAGTTCACGCTGTAATTCTTGAATAGGCCTAAAACCATAATCGGCTTGCATTTTTTTGAGTGCTTCTCTGTATGCAGGTTTATCTGATTTATCTACCGAGTCTTTATCGATATAGCCTTTTGCAATAGCTAGTCTTAACAACTGCGCTGGTTGTAAATAAGTATTTACAATAGAATCGGTGGGCATACTCAGTGCTGGATACCCTGCAAGCCTTTCACGAACGGCTTCATTGTCTGGCCCTCCTTGCAACTGTGCCATAAACCAGTTTTCTAGGCCTTGTTTCACCAGTTCCTCTACCTGACCAGGCTTAGGCCCAAAAGTAAAACGGTTGAGTAGGTGTAAGGCAGCTTCCTGCTCTGTTAATCCTGCTTTTTTATAGGGCATTTTAGGCGTAGGCTGAACAAATGCCATTAAAACTAAAAAGCCAAACACATAGCCATACCTGATGATACGCTTATATGTTTGGCTTGTAGGGTTGGGCTTCATACTTTTTAGAGTTGAAAAAACATTAAAAGTTTAATGAACCTAACTATTTAATTAAGCTTCTACTTTTTTAGTAGCTACTTTGTATAAAATAGCACCCATTAGAGCAAAAAACAATGTACCCATTAAAAAGTATCCATTTTGAGAAACACTATTCACAATGACTTCTTCTAAACTTATAGATGCCAAAAACTTTTCGCCTGCACTTGTGCCCGTTGCAAAAGCAATAAGTACCCCCGCAACAGCACCACCTGCAACTAGTCCAGTTGCAAATAGGGAGCCTTTACTTAAGTCTTCCTCTTCGGCACTAGCGGCTGGTTTATTTTCTTTTTTATCCTTTGCTTCAACAATACCTCTAATTGCACCACCAATAAAAATAGGTAATGTAGTTGCTAATGGTAAATAAACACCAATCGCAAAGCTTAAAGATTTGATTCCACAAAGCTCCATGGTGATTGCTAAAAACACACCCACCACCACATACTGCCAGTCTAAATTTTGAGATAATATTCCTTTAATTAAAGTAGCCATGAGTGTAGCCTGGGGTGCTGGATATTTATCAGAACCAATCGCGTGCTGAATACCTTGCTGCATCATTTCGGTAGTTGGGCGATCTAAAAATTTAACTGTCAATCCAATCACAATCGATGAAACAATTGCACCCACAAAAAGTGCAATTTGTTGATTGCGTGGTGTAGCTCCAACAATGTAACCACTTTTTAAATCTTGGGATGTAGCACCGGCGTTAGCAGCAGCAATACAAATCATTCCACCTACTACTAGTACGAGTGGTTCAAATGCTTGGCCCGTCCAGCCTACGCTTAAAAATATTAAACTCGTACCCATCACAGTTGCAATGGTCATACCGCTAATAGGATTATTAGAAGAACCTATGAGGCCTACAATACGAGAAGACACGGTTACAAAGAGTGCACCAAATAAAATCACTAGCACACCAATTAATAATTTTTGTAAAATACTATCACCTGGCACTTGCGGTAATACAGCAATAAGTGCAATGAGTGCTAAACTTCCAATACCCACTACTTTTAAACTCAAATCTTTTTCGGTTCTTACAACTGCTGCAGCACTTGGGTCTTTACTACTTTGCAAAGAGGCAAAACTTCCTTTGATAGATTTAACAATGGTAGGAATGGTTTTTAATAAAGTAATGATACCTCCAGCAGTTACAGCGCCAGCGCCCACTTGTCTAATATAGGCATAATAAATAGCTGCCGAATAATCACTAAACTGATGTGTAACAGGATCCCACCCACCTTTGCCACCTGGCTTTGCAAGGTCCATTAAGTAGCCAAGTTTTACGAGTTGTGCAGCAATCACATCGGCGGGTACAAGGGTTGATAAAAGTGGAATAAATACCATCCAACTCAGTACACTACCTGCAACAAGTACACCAGCAATTTTTGGTCCAATGATATAACCAACACCCATGTACTCCGGTGTAATTTCACCACTTACTTTGGCTGAAGGAAAAAATTTATTGATTTGCTTGGTTGCATAAAAAGGTGTTTCTGCAATCACGTGAAGCACTTTTTGCAAAATCGCATACGCAAAAGCAACACCGAGTCCCCAAAAAGCTGTTTTAGCAAAGTCGCCGCCTTTTTCTCCGGCTTTTAACACATCGCCGCATGCTGTTCCTTCTGGGTAAGGGAGGTTCTCGTGTTCATTTACAATAAGGGCCTTACGAAGTGGAATCATTAGTAATGTACCAAGGAGTCCACCAATAATAGCAAGTATTAAAATGGTGAGGTAATTAAAATATTCGGCACTACTAGGCGATGATAAAAATAAAAATCCAGGAAGTGTAAATGCAACACCCGCTGCAATACTTTCACCTGCAGATCCTGTAGTTTGAATAATATTATTTTCTAGAATCGTTGTTTTTAAAAACTTACGACCAAGCGTAATGGCTATTACCGCAATTGGTATTGAAGCCGATACGGTAAGTCCTGCTTTAAGTGCTAGATAAACAGTGGCAGCGCCAAAAATGACACCAAATAAACTACCCACTAAAATAGATTTAACGGTTAGCTCCTTTACATTTTCTTCAGGTGCAATAAAGGGTTTAAAAACTTTTTTTTGCTCAGACATATAGTTGTTTTTAAAAAATTTTAAATAGAGAAATGATAGACTAGTCCATCATGGTTTTTAATTTACGTGCAATTAGAAATAAAACAAATGCAGCGGCTCCCGCCATTGCAACAAACAAAATAAAGAAGTCAAATAAATTGGTAATAGCATACCCAGCAAAATAAGTTGTTTTGCCATCTGGGTACAATCCACTTAAAACACCAGCAAATTTATTGGCAAATGCATTGGCTGTAAACCATACTGCCATTAGTAAAGAGGCAAATTTGATAGGCGCTAATTTATTCACAAGTGATAATCCAATAGGCGATAAACAAAGCTCTCCACAGGTGTGAAGCGCATACATGCCCGTAAGCCAAATCATACTTACTTTAACACCAGATGCAACATTGTGAACGCCAAATGCTATCCATAAATAACCGAGTGCTAATAAAAATAAGCCGAGCGCCATTTTTGCAGGAGAACCTGGTTCATATTTTCCAAGCTTTAACCAAAGCCATGCAAAAAGGGGCGCAAATGCCACCACAAAAGTAGAATTTAAAGATTGGAAAAAACTAGAAGGGATGGTATAAGAACCGAGTGTACGATTGGTTTGTTCTTCTGCAAAAAAAGTAAGGGAAGCGCCTGCTTGTTCAAAAGCACTCCAAAAAAAGATAACAAAAAATGATACGACAAAAATCACAGAAACTTTTTTCTTTTCTAAAGCACTTAATGTTTTATCAGAAAAAATTAAAAACGCAATCAGTGAAATAGAACCTAGTAGTAAATAAAATAAATAACTAAATACATTCGCTTCTACATAAATAAGTCCAATAGAAATAATAGAAAAAATAAGTAAGCCTAAAAATACATAGAGTGGTTTTCTAGTGGCCGCTGGCGAATCTTGTGGTGTTAAACCCAATATATTTTTGTTATGATCAACCACATATTTATTATGGAAAAAATGCATCACCACCACACTTAATAACATGCCAATACCTGCAGCTAAAAAAGCCCATTTAAAATCTGCGGGGTTACCGGTATCACCAAAAAAGCCGCACACGAAGGGTCCAATGGCTCCCCCCGTATTGATGCCCATATAAAAAACGGTATAGGCCGAATCTTTTCTTTTGTCATTTTCGGGATATAGTTGGCCCACCATCGCAGAAATATTGGGCTTAAAAAATCCATTCCCAGCAATCATGAGACCTAGTCCTGTAAAAAATAACAATGCTGCAAGTTCAGGATTGGACTGATACATAGAGCCACAAAAAAACAAAACAAACTCACCAATAGCCATTACCAATCCACCTAAAATAATAGAACGCTTATTGCCCCAGTACCTATCTGCAATATAACCACCCACTAGTGGTGTCAAGTAGACAAGTCCCGTGTAGCTTCCGTAAATATTGGAGGCAAATACTTTATCAAACATAAGCGCCTTGGTCATAAACAGGACCAAAATGGCACGCATGCCATAGTAGTTAAATCGTTCCCACATTTCTGTGGCAAAGAGTACATATAATCCTTTAGGATGACCTTTTTGAGGGGTGGCTTGATTCATAAATGGCTCGTTATCGTTGTAAATTTTACTTTTTCTAGTGCTGTAAAATAGCAATAAAATCTTTACAGCGAACCTCCCACCAAAATGAGCGCCGAAATTGATACTTTCGCATTTCCAATTATACCTTTTACTATGAATATTTTACTACTTGGTTCTGGCGGAAGAGAACATGCACTTGCTTGGAAAATGGCTCAAAGTCATCATTGCAACGAGCTATATATTGCACCCGGAAACCCAGGTACGGCGGGCATTGGAACCAATCTAAACATTTCAGTAACTGATTTTGAAGGCATCAAAGCCGCGTGTATTAACCACCAAATTGGACTTGTTGTTGTAGGCCCAGAAGAACCCCTTGTTAAGGGTATTTATGACTTTTTTGAAGGAGACACAGCACTCAGAGAGATCATTGTGGTGGGTCCATCAGCCAAAGCAGCTCAATTAGAGGGCAGCAAGGCCTTTAGCAAGAAATTTATGGAGCGCCACCAAATTCCTACCGCTACCTACGCCGAATTTACCCTAGAAAACATAGAAGAAGGCAAAACATATATCGCTGCCCACACCCTTCCAATCGTGCTCAAAGCCGACGGTTTAGCGGCCGGAAAGGGCGTTGTTATTGCCACCACACACCAAGAAGCGCTTGAAACCTTTAATGAAATGCTGGTTAACAAGCAGTTTGGCGAAGCGAGCAGTCGTGTGGTGATTGAACAGTTTTTATCAGGCATTGAAGTGAGCGTTTTTGCCCTTACCAATGGCATGGACTACCAAATTATTGGTCATGCCAAAGACTACAAACGAATAGGAGAAGGCGATACAGGCCTTAACACTGGCGGTATGGGCTGTGTAAGCCCTGTTCCATTTATGGACGATGTTTTTATGCAAAAAGTAGAAGAGCGCATTGTAAAACCTACTATTAACGGTCTTGCCCAGGAAGAACTTTGCTACCATGGCTTTGTGTTTTTTGGCCTGATGAACGTAGACGGAGAACCTTTTGTAATTGAATACAACTGCCGCATGGGTGATCCAGAAACAGAAGTTGTAATGCCACGTTTACAAACAGACCTAGTGGCTCTTTTTGCAGCCATGGATAATGGCACTTTAATTGATGCCAATATTAGTTACGACACTAGAAGCTGCGCTACCATTATGGCAGTTAGTGGCGGTTACCCTGGTAGCTACGAAAAAAACAAGGTCATTACAGGACTTGAAGCTTTTAACGATATGCCAAACACCCTAGTATTTCAGGCAGGTACTGCAGCCAGCCAAAACGACGTTGTTTCAAGCGGGGGAAGGGTTTTAGCCGTTACTGCCTATGGCGAAAATATTACCGAAGCGGTTATCACTGCCAACCAGCGTCTTCAAAAAATTGCATTTGAAGGCATGAATTTTAGACGCGATATTGGTTACGAATTTGAAAATAAATAAGTAGCTAAAATTCGTAAGAATAGACTTTGTTATTTCCATTTATTTCAAGCACCTTTGTAGTAATACATTTACTCAAGCTTTACGCACTATACCATGGGATTATTTAACTTTTTTACGCAAGAAATTGCAATGGATTTGGGGACCGCAAACACCCTCATTATTCATAACGATGAAGTAGTGGTTAACGAGCCATCTATCGTTGCCCTAAACCGCAATAATTTAAAAGAGGTTTTGGCCGTTGGAAAAAAAGCCCTCATGATGCACGAAAAAACGCATGAGAGTATTAGAACCATTCGTCCATTAAAAGATGGTGTAATTGCAGACTTTAACGCCGCAGAATTAATGATTCGTGAGATGATGAAAATGATCTATCCGAAAAAACCACTATTTCCACCAAGCTGGCGTATGGTAATTTGTATTCCTTCATCTATTACCGAAGTTGAAAAACGTGCCGTAAGAGATTCTGCAGAACAAGCAGGTGCTAAAGAAGTATATATGATTCACGAACCTATGGCAGCTGCGCTAGGTATTGGTATAGATGTTGAAGAACCGGTTGGAAATATGATCATTGATATTGGAGGTGGTACAACAGGTATTACTGTTATTGCACTTGCAGGTATTGTGTGTGATCAAAGTATTCGTGTAGCAGGTGATGAATTTACTGCAGACATTATGGAGGCACTTCGCCGTTATCATAGTTTATTAATTGGTGAGCGTACTGCAGAACAAATTAAAATTAATGTGGGCGCTGCGATGAAAGATTTAGACAACCCGCCAGATGATTTACCAGTAAATGGTAGAGACCTTGTAACAGGTATTCCTAAACAAATTATGGTGAGTTATCAAGAGATCGCTGAAGCACTTGATAAAAGTATTTTTAAAATAGAAGAAGCCATCTTAAAAGCCCTAGAAACCACGCCACCAGAGCTTGCTGCGGATATTTACCGCCGCGGATTATACCTTACAGGTGGAGGTGCTTTACTACGCGGACTCGATAAAAGATTGAGTGCAAAAATTAAATTACCTGTTCACGTTGCAGAAGATCCACTTAAAAGTGTTGTGCGCGGAACTGGTTTAGCACTTAAAAATTATCAGCGTTTTCCGTTCATCATGCGCTAATAATGTACCTTGAAAAACATTTTTGATTTTATTCGTAGGCACTTTACTTTACTTAGCTTTTTGCTATTGCAAATAGCTTCGATTTATATGCTTACAACAGCTAGCACTTCGCATCAAAGTTTTTTTGCTGCAAAAATGAGCGATGCTACTTCAAAAATTAATGAGCGTTATTATAACATGCGCGGTTACTTTTTTTTAAGAGAAACCAATCAACAATTAGCACAAGAAAATGCACGCTTATTAAATTTATTAGGTTCCAATATTTCGGCGCCAGATTCTAGTGTTCGTATCGTAACCGATTCGGTATACAAAGACTCGCTCAATAAATTTAGAAAATACAACTGGCTTCCTGCAAAAGTGATTGGCAATACTGTTTCTTTACAAACTAATTTTTTAACACTTGAGCGCGGACATTTACAGGGTGTAAAAAAAGGAATGGCAGCTATTAGTCCGGAAGGAATTGTGGGTGTAGTGGTTGAAGTTTCTGATAATACGAGTAAAGTCATGAGCCTCCTACACCGCAACAGCAGGGTTAGTGCGATGCTTAAAAAAGACAACAATGCGGGTAGTATCGAATGGGATGGCGCTAGCCCGTATTACCTACTTTTACGCAACGTTTCTAAGGGTGCAAAAGTAGTAAAAGGAGATACCGTTGTAACCAGCACGTACTCGGCAAATTTCCCGCCCTACCAAATTGTAGGTCGTGTAGCAGAGATTGAAGCCGACCCTTCCAGTAATTTTTATACCCTAAAAATTAAGACTGCTGTTAACTTTTTTACGGTTCAGTTTGTATACCTTGTAGAAAACCTTCGTTACCAAGAGCAATTTGATTTAGAAAACAACAACTCAAAAACACGTGAATAGCCTCGTTAAAAATATCATTCGCTTTGCGCTGTTCTTGCTGCTTCAAATTGTAGTACTCAATGAAGTGCCGCCTGTACACCGCTTTATTATACCCTACCTGTATTTTTTATACATACTTTGGTTACCGTTTTCGATTAACCGGTTTACACTTTTAATAGTAGCCTTTTTATTTGGACTTTCTCTAGACTACTTTACGGGCACTACTGGGCTGCATGCCGCTCCCTGTGTGCTTATAGCTTATATCAGACCCTATTTACTCAACCTATTATTGCCACAAGAAACCATTGAGCAAAGCTACGCCGAGCCGGGTGTAAGTAGCATGGGATGGGCGCCATATGCGGTTTATGTGGGCCTCCTAACTTTTATACATCACTTTTATTTGGTCCTCATCGAATGGCTTCAATTTGGCGACTTTGTTTATTTTTTAGGCAAGGTAATTGGCACTACCCTCGTTAGCTTTTTGATGATTATTCTTTCTGAACTTCTCTTTATTAGAAAAGGCAAGTATAGAACCAACGCAGCCTAGTTTTTACTGTCCACAAGTATGCATAAGTTTTTTTTGAAAAAATGATGCTTTGTTGGGTTTGATACATCAAATTTGCAATACATTTTTGTCGACTTATCTTACCTAGCTCCTATGTCTGCTTTTAACCAAAACCGTAGTAGAATTGTTCAACTTATTTTTATAGGTGCTTTTGTATTAATAACTCTACAGCTCATTAACCTTCAGGTATTTTCTACTAAATATAAAATGGCGGCAGACAACAACGCCTTTTACCGAAAAGTAATCTACCCAGATAGAGGGATCATTTTTGACAGAAAAAAGAGAGCCATTCTTGAAAATACCATCAGTTACGATTTAGTGGTGATCCCCGCCGAATCTAAAGGAACGGATACCCTTGCACTTTGCGCACTTCTAAATATAGATACCGCTACCTATAAAAAAAGAATGCGAGATCTTATTTTCAAAAATGGATCTGTAAAGCCAAGCGTTTTTGAACCCTTACTCACCACCGAAAACTTTGCACGACTCAACGAAAACATGTACCGTTTTCCTGGCTTCACACTCAGCGAAAGATCGGTACGTTCATACCCTTATGATTGTGGGGCAGCAGTGCTTGGTTACACCGCAGAAGTAGACACCGGTTTTTTGCGTAGGCACAAAGATGAAGGTTACGAAATGGGCGATTATTTTGGCACCACAGGACTTGAAAATAGCTACGAAAAAATACTGATGGGACAGCGCGGCATCAAGCGATTCATCAGAGACAATAAAGGTAGAATTCAGGGGCCTTGGGAAAA
>JAGWVE010000005.1 GCA_018971025.1 Bacteroidota bacterium
GTAGCAGAACTATCAAAACTTCTGATACTATCTTGTGTTCCAGAAATACCAAACCTCTGTAATTGGTTTTGAGCCCAACGTGTACCCACCGTAACACGTGCATTAAACTTGCCAAAAGTTTTTTTGGCAGTTGCAGTAATGGTGTGGTTATAGTTGTTTGCTTTAACCCAGTAGTTATCGAGTTGACCTTTGTTAGCCATTGAAGACTGAGACGCAGATTCTGGATCACGGTACTGGAAACCAGATGTCGTATAATAGTTATAACCAAAACGACCAGCAACAGTTAACCACTTTAAAGGATTGTAGTTGATAGACATGTTAGCCGTATAGTTATTTGTTCTATCCACAGACTCGTTTCTGTTTACTGCAAAAAACGGATTATCTGTTTCAGAAGTAGTACCTAAAAATGCATCATCAGCAGCATTGTTTGCAGCAATTAAATAACGCTTATGACCATTTGGCAATAAATAGTTTTTTGCGTTATCGGTAGCTGGCCATAAAAATAGGTTTAACAAATAGCCACCCGCTCCTTTCATTGCCTTATCGTTAATGCTATTGCTGTATGCAATAGATGGAGAGATTTCTAAATTCTTACCAATTTTTGTAGTATTGGTTAATCTGAAGTTAGTACGTTGTAATCTTGTGTTTGGAACAACACCAGATTGATCGTAATAAGATCCACTTGCACGGTAGCTAGATGTAGCAGTACCAAAATCGGCACTTAAATTTTGTGTTGTACCAACCGCTTCTCTAAAGAAATTTCCAACGTTATCATAGATCGCAATATCAGGTCTCATAGCAGGACCAAATGCAGAAAAAGTACCAGCACTTGCTATACCATTAGAACCTTGTTGGAATCCTGTATAAACAGAAGGAATATTTTGAAGTGATTGAAAACGGAAAGAGTTATCGTAACTTAAATTGATTTTTTTACCAGCAGTAATTTTTGCTTTTTTAGTAGTAATGATAATTGCACCATTACTCGCAGAACTACCATATAGTACTGTTGCCTCTGGACCTTTCAACACGGTTACGTTTTCAATATCATTTGGGTTCAAATCTGCAATACGGTTTGTAAAGTCGTTTGAAGTATTGTTTTGCCCAGCAGCACCCGGAACCGTTTCTGCAGCGTTGATAGCTGAGTTGTCCATGATGATACCATCCACCACAAATAAGGGTTGGTTGTTTAATGACATAGAGTTAAAACCTCTTAATACAATGGTTGAAGACGCACCAGGCACACCTGATGTTGCAGTGATTGTTGCACCCGCAATTCTACCTTGCAATCCATTTAAAAAGTTTTCACGTTGTGTTTCTTTTACATCATCACCTTTTACAGTTTGCGCAGAATAACCAAGATCTCTTGGCTTTTTCTTAATGTCCATCGCAACAGTAACTTCTTCAAGTTCTGTTACAGAGGCGCGCAATGAAACAGTTGCAGTTGCACCAGTAACGGTTACACGCTGGCCATCATAACCAATGTAACTTACTAGTAAGGTTTGACCCTTATTAGCCTTAATGGTGAACTCACCTTTTTCATTTGACTGTGCGGCAGATGTGGTACCTAACACTTTTACAGTTACACCTTGAAGTGGTGTTTTTTTGTCGGCATCAATGACTTTACCAGAAACATTCTGGCTTTGAGCCATAGATGGTAACGAGAAAATGAGAAGTAGTAACGTAACTACTTTCATCAAAGAAGCAATTTTTCTCATACTTATTTTGGTTTCTATGAACAATTAATAATTATCCGGCAAGCATTTTTTCGAGTAGAAGCCGTAATAATCAACGCAATGTTAAAATTTGTTACGCATATTTCAAGAACTATTTCTTTATTAAACGGGGTTATTAACACCCTTTCGGGATAAAATAGAGGTAATTCGGGTTATTATTCGGTGAATACCCATTTTTTGTTCGACATGTGGGAATTATTAGTATCCTTTTATTATACATATATTAATTTATTTTAATTTGTTTCCGTTAATTAAATTATATTTCAACCGGTTCTATTAACTTCGTAACCGCAATGATTTCCCCTAATACCATACAACAAATCACCAGCCGCATCGATATCATTGATATTGTGGGTGAGTTTGTGAAACTTAAAAAAAGGGGGACCAATTATTTAGGCAATTGCCCTTTCCACAACGAAAAATCTCCATCTTTTACCGTATCTCCTGTAAAAGAAATTTACAAATGTTTTGGTTGTGGTAAAAGCGGCAACTCCATTACATTTTTAATGGAGCATGAAAAATATAGTTATGTAGAAGCGTTAAGATGGCTCGCTGCTAGATACAATATTGAAATTGAAGAAACAGAAACTTCGCCTGAGCAAAAAATATTAGTACAAACATCGGATAGCTTATATGCGATCAATCATTTTGCGCAAAAGTTTTTTAGCACCCAATTACTAGATACCGAAGAAGGAAAAAATATTGCACTCTCCTATTTGCAAGAAAGAGGATTTAGAAAAGAGATCATTGAAAAATTTCAGATTGGATATAATCCAGATCATAGAACTGCATTAACAGAAGCACTACTTGCCAATCAGTTCAATCCTACCCTGCTTCCAAAAACCGGACTTGTTGCAAATAGAAATGGCGACGAACTCGTAGACAATTATAGAGGTCGAATTATTTTTCCCATTCATGGCAACACCGGAAAAGTGATTGGATTTGGAGCGCGCGTTATTGGAAAATCTGATAGAGGTCCTAAATACATCAATACCCCCGAAAACGAAGTATACAGCAAGAGTAAAATTTTATACGGATCCTACTTTGCAAGAATGGCCATTGATAAGGCTGATGAGTGTTTACTGGTTGAAGGCTACACCGACGTTGTGAGCTTACACCAAGCCGGTATCGAAAACGTAGTAGCAAGTGGAGGTACTTCACTAACCACCGAGCAACTGAGGCTCATTAAAAAATATACCCAAAACCTAACCATTATTTATGATGGGGATAGTGCCGGTGTTAAAGCAGCCCTTCGAGGTCTTGATATGGCACTGGAAGAAGGGCTTAATGTTAGGCTTGTGCTTATCCCCGACAACGAGGATCCGGATAGTTATGTCAATAAAGTTGGCACAACTGCATTCAATGAATTTGTAGCGACGGCTAAAAAAGACTTCATCATTTTTCAACTTGAAGTCATGCTTCAAGAAGCTGGCGGAGACGTGAGCAAAAAAAGTGCGGTTGTCAATCAAGTAGCAGAAACACTGAGTAAAATAAATAAGGCCGAAGATTTTACCAAGCAACAAGATTATATTAGAAAATGTGCAAGCCTACTTCGCATAGATGAAACGGGGCTCACCAACCTTGTCAATAAATTTAAACGCGACATTCTTGTTAAGCAAGAAAAAAAGATGCCGTTTGATGAGGCACAACAAATACTTGAAGGTCAGCAAGCGCCTGAATTTGACGAAGGTGCTGCACTCGTTAATCAAGACGATATTTATGAGAAGAATTTAATACGCGTATTACTCGATTACGGCTTATTAAAATTTGATGAACATAAAACAATGGCCGATTATATTTTTGAAGAATTAGAGCAATTTGATTTTGACAATGAACAGTATGTTCAGCTCTATCAAATTTATAAAAGCTGGTATGACAAAGGATTAGAGCCTACTTCTAAAACCCTACTCTACCACGATGATGAAAATATTAGAAACATGGTGGTCAACTTAACCGTATCACCACACGAACTCAGTTTAAAATGGGATACCATTTTAGAAGGTATGAATATCGTTAATAGAGACACTTCTATGGAAGACGTAACCATGAGTGTCAATTATTTTAAACTTCGGAAAATCAAAAAGATGTTTGACCAAAACCAACAAGACATGGAAAATGCAGGTTTTGAAGAACAAATGAGGCTTATTGAATTACACAAACACCTCAAAGACATTGAAAGAGAGATAACCAAAAAAATTGGAACGGTTATCATCAAATAAAACCATACATAAAAAGGGCCTCATATACATGAAGCCCTTTTTATTTTTTAGAAGTTTCTATTGGATCCAGCCCTTGTAGGCTTTACATTTTTTCTGATGGCCCACAAATCTGTAATTCCAAAAGACTTACGCGTTTGTGCATTGTTTACACCAATTACGGCGTCTGCCACTGTTTCTTTAACCTCTGTTGTCAACTTCTTTAAGTTGTCTGCATCGATTTGTACGATAGCAGGCATAGCATTACTGTTCATTGTATATATATTTAAAATTTGTGTCGTTAAGATTGAACAAGTAAATTCAAATGGCTGCCTGGCGGGCTATAATCGTAAAGTAAACCTTAAAAAATCAAGTGCTACAAGAGCAGATAGGTGTTATTAGGGTTGTTGTTCAATGCTAATGCAAAGGTAACACATTTAGACGAGAACCTAACAACTATTAGCAAAATGATTGTTAAAATGAGGCCTTTAAATAGTACTTTTATAGCATGAAAACCATACCCACATTGCTGTTTGCATTACTTATTGGTTGCACCAACTCTATCAAAAGTTTTCCTCCTGCCACAACCCCTATAGAAGCTGGCCGCAACTATATAGAAGCCTGTTTACAAGGAGATTTTGAAAAAGCAAAGGCCTATGCTGCTGCTAATGAAGCCATGCAATCCTACACTACATCCACCGAAAAAACATATAGAAACTTGGATAAAGAAGGTCGCTCAAATTATAGACAAGCATCCATTATTATACTAGACATCACAGACCAAGACAGCTTACATACCCTAATCCATTATAGGAATTCAATGGACAATACGCCACACCAAATTGCTATAGAAAAAGCAAAAGGCAACTGGCAAGTAACATCTATAACACCATAAATCAAATAAGATGGATGTAAAAAATTTTATCTGGGTAGGCATCGGGGGTATGTTGGGCGCCGTAGCAAGGTATTTGTTTGGGTTCATCATTAAATCGATAAGCTTTCCATATGCAACAGGCCTCGTTAATTTATTGGGAGCTTTGATCATGGGTATCGTAATGGGACTGGCCATTAAAGGCCAAATAAGCCCTTCCCTTCGCCTATTTTTAGCCACCGGTATTTGTGGTGGTTTTACCACATTTTCGGCATTTGCCTGGGAAAACCTAGAACTGTTGCAACAGCAACGCTACGGCAGTTTTTTGGTGTATACATTGGGTACTTTAGTGCTTGGAATAATCGTGGCGGCTATTGGATATTTGTTGGCTAAATGATTTACGAGCCTTATCTTTGCAAAAATTATTTACATGGAAGCAAATAAATCAACTGCAAAATATTGGGCTATCTGTTTTTTCTGGTTAGCTGTAATGATCACTTTACTCGTTGTATACCGTGAATTCTTTTGGTTAGCGTTACCTGGTACCGTTACCTATTTTGCAAAAGCAATGGACTTAATGTAAGTGATGTGTAAGTGATGTGTAACTGAATGTGTAATTCAAACTTTACTATAAAAAAAAGCAGCACTTGTGCTGCTTTTTTTATGCCTTCTAATAAATATTATAGTATAATTCTTCGGATGGTGCGGAGTTGATGCGTACGCAGTCCTGTGCTACTGCTAACGATACCCGCTTGATCGATAGGATCTATGCGTACCATAGCAGACGCATGAATAATTAGATTAGGTGCTAATAAAATACCTACATGTGTAATGTTACCTTGCTCATTATCAAAAAAAGCTAAATCGCCGGGCTTGGCTTCGGCTAAAAAACCAATTGGCTCTCCCATTTCCGCTTGCTGATAAGCATCACGAGGCAACTTACAATTAAACAATTTAAAAACCATTTGCACAAACCCACTGCAATCAATTCCAAACACAGACCTCCCACCCCACAAATAAGCGGTGCCTAAAAATTGTTTAGCTAAGTTTTGGAGTGCATCCGGGGTGTATGCATTGTTTGCTGCATCCAACATGGCACCTGTGTAAGCCAACTCAAAATTGGTATGCTTATAAGAAACAATGGGTGTACCAAGGGGTAGTTGAATGGCTTGCCCATTAAACTCCGCATTATTGACCCAGTTAGCCGCGTATCGGGTAGTAGTAACACTTGCCCCTTCTGCTACCAATTGCAATTGCAATTTCTGACACCAACCTTCATACCCGTCTTGGTGCATTTGAATTTGATAAAAATCTTTGGTTTCACTCAGCACTTGTGCTGTTTCGCCAAATAACATTTGAGAAACCATTTCTGCTCTATGTGAACCCTCTGCTCTTAATGGTGCAACAGGAACCACACAAATCACTTCAACCATGCTTTAAAATTTGAAGTAAGTTATGGAATTTAAAGAGTTTAGCATCTGTTTTAAAAGAAGTATTTTTAAGTTGTGCAACATTCCAAATTTGACCATATTACTACAGAGGCCCTACTCGAGCGCTACTACGAGAGCCGGGATCCCCATTGGATAGGCCTTGCACTAGAAAGGCACACGTATTTATTATTGGGGCTTTGCATGAAATATTTAAAAGAGGAAGAAGCTGCCAAAGACGCTGTGCAACAGGTGTTTTTAAAAGCGATTGTAGAATTAGAAAAATACAAAGTCACCTATTTAAAAAGCTGGCTGTACATGATTTGTAAAAATCATTGCTTGGTGCTTTTAAGACAACAAAATAAAATGGTGGACGCAAGCAGTTTAGAGCAATTGGCTAGTTCCGAATCAGATAAAACAGAAGCCTTACAAAAAGAACAATTGGCATCTTTGTTAGAACAAATGCTTCCTAAATTAAATGATGCACAAAAAAATTGCATCACGTTATTTTACCTCCAAAAAAATAGCTACCAAAACGTTGCATCCATCACTGGCTTAACATTATTAGAAGTTAAAAGCCATATACAAAATGGAAAAAGAAATTTGAAATTATTAATTGAAAAGCATTTAGATCATGAATGACCTTCTCGACATATTAGACCAGGATATTTTGGTAAATGAGCAGGTATTGGAAAAATATGTTGCCGGTACCGCCACCCCCCAGGAGCAACATGAAATTGAAAAATTGATGCTTCAATCCGAATACTTTGAAGCAGCTGTAGAAGGGCTTTCAGCATTTAAAAACAAAGACGAGCTTGCCGCCTATAACCAAATGCTCAAAAAAACGGTGCGCGAACTAACACAAAAAAATAAACAAAAAAAGAAACGTAAATTATTAGACACCGAACCTTGGACCATTGCAGCCGTTGCCATTATTTTACTTTTATGTATTGTTTGCTATTTGGTGATCAAGCTGATTTAAAATACGCCTTTAATGCCAATGCCTTTTTTTCAATCAATATCCAAGACAAATAGCCAAATGCAAATGCGCCAATGGTACTTATCACAAAAAGAGTAAGCGTAGAAGGCTTGTACAAATAAATGATGAACTGCTGTAATGGAAATGCGTATAGGTAAATACCGTATGACGGATCACCTAATTTTTGATGCACCCATGCAGCCAAACCAGAGGTTTTTTTACCCAAATAAATAACAAGGTAAGGAAGCGTAAAATATACCACCGTATGCCCTACATGCATATAAGTGCCTACTAGTAGCGCCGATAATAAAAATACTGCGATCACATTTTTTGCAGGCAATTGATCTAGGTCATAACAACTTAACAAAGCCCCCATTAAAAAATAAGGACCCAAATCAAACATAGATTCTAAAGGAATAAAAAAATGTGTTTGTACCGTCCAATTGTAAAAAAACAACCGAACAACTAAAAAGGCAGCCACGCTTAGTCCCAATAAAATCGTAAGTAATTTTTTATTTGACCGGACAAAAAAGAAGCCCAATATAAATAGATAAAAGAAAAACTCATATTCGATGGTCCATAAAGATCCATTGATAGCAGGCGACATTAAATTTGAAAAAACACCCGTTATAAAAAAGTGTGGCTTAAACAAAATAAGATTTCCTATAAAATAAGCATACACTTCTTTGTTGTAAAAAAACGGC
The DNA here is from genome assembly GCA_018971025.1 of Bacteroidota bacterium. Lineage (GTDB taxonomy): Bacteria > Bacteroidota > Bacteroidia > Chitinophagales > Chitinophagaceae > Sediminibacterium. The sequence goes on from JAGWVE010000005.1 coordinate 7,910, forward strand.
GTAATGCCTGCCGGATAAATAAAAAATACGGCTACCAAGGTAACAAGCAATACCACCGCCAATGCTGGAAATATGCGAAGGGTTCTTTTTATCAAATACTCAGGAATAGACTTACTCACCATCATACTTTTAAAAATTAAGTACCCGCTGATAATAAAAAAACCCTTTACTCCAATAAATGAAAATAAAAATGTTTGGTTGGTAGCCTCAAAAAGTGGATCGGTAGCCCCTAGCCCATTTAATACATAAGAATGCGAAATTATCACAAACCAAGCAAACAGAATACGCAATAGATCAAAATTATTGGCAGGACGAGGGGGTAATTGAACCATTGCGCGCTTGAATTGTTTTGTAGCACAAATATATCTTTAATCGGTAAATAGTAACGATATTTACCACTTCAACATAAAGTGAAATAACCCATGTCATTAAGCAGCAGTTTTGAGGAAATCATACAACGCAGACGTTCTAACAGAAAATTTGATGAAAATATAGAAGTACCAGACGATGTTATCAAGCGTAGTTTAGAGCGCAGCATTCTGTCTCCCAATAGTAGCAACATGCAACTCTGGGAATTTCAATGGATTAAAAGCCCCGCTTTAAAAGAGCAATTTACCGCTCTTTGTCTAGACCAAAATGCTGCACGCACAGCCAAACAATTGGTGGTTTTTGTAACCAGAAAAGACCTCTGGAAACAAAGAGCAGCCTGGAACTACAATAAAATTAAAGAAGGTATTTCTGGCGAACCCAATACCGCACAAAAAAGAGGACTCGATTATTATGGCAAACTAATGCCACTTGCTTACCGCTCTGATATTTTTGGAATCTTTACTTTAATTAGAAGATTACTTTGCTTTTTTATGGGGCTTCAAAAACCATTTATGCGTTTTGGTGGCAACGCAGACCAGCGCGTTACCGTACATAAATCTTGCGCACTTGCTGCACAAACATTTATGCTATCTATTGCAGCAGAAGGTTTTGAATCTTGTCCCATGGAAGGCTTTGATGCCGTTCGCGTAAAAAAGGCTTTACAATTACCAGCGGGTGCAGAAATCAATATGATTATTGCTGTTGGTAAAGGAACAGAGGCTGGCGTTTGGGGACCAAGGTTTAGAGTACCATACAACGAGGTTGTTGTTGAAAGATAATGACAATTGAAATGATAAAAAAAGCCACCCTAAACAAGGTGGCTTTTTTTGTGGAGTCGAGGGGAGTCGAACCCCTGTCCAAACATCGTGACCATTAGCTTTCTACATGCTTATTTCGATATTCATTGTAGACGAAAGGCCGGGAACGAACAAACCAACCTAACGCTTAGCTGGATAATCTTAAGCAATAGTCACAGCCTTCTATTGCAGCATCTTATTTTGTTTTGAGTCGGCGGCGGCACATGGAAATAAGCGAACCTGTGCGGCGGCCCAAATGGTTACTTAATCACTGATTAAGCAGCCATGGCATACTGAGTATTGCCATTTGAAGTTTGAGTATTCAGATTGAAGTGCTAATTACACAACGCACTGCATGCTTACACCAACAATAACCTATGCTGTCAAAACCAGTACGACCCCATAGCTATGCGGTTAGCAAAAAGCCAATTGCAAAGGTAACACTATTTAAACACTTATTTAAATAATCTCCAAAAGTCGAGGCCTAAGGCGTACACCATTAAGCTCAATAAAATAACCATACCCACCATTTGTGCGTATTCCATAAACTTATCGGAAGGTTTACGTTTGGTGATCATTTCATAGAGTGTAAACAGTGCATGTCCCCCATCAAGCGCAGGGATAGGCAAAATATTCATAAAGGCGAGTATAATAGAAAATATACCCGTTAAAGTCCAAAAGCGTTCCCAATCCCAAGTACCCGGAAAAGTATTGCCAATACTAATCACACTTCCTAACGAATCACTTGCTGCTACTTTACCCGTAAAAATTTGTTTGATGCCCGTAACATAGCGGTCTAGTGTTTCCCATGTTTTATTAAAACCTACCGGAATAGATTCTATAAAACTATAGGTTTGCGTTTTAGTGCCAAATATTTTTAATGGGCTTCTACCAAAAAATCCAAGTTTTCCTTTTTCATTTATTTTAACACGAACATCTACGGTATCCATTCCGCGAAGCACTGTTAAACTCACAATAGAATCTTCGTAACCTTTTTTTAGTTGCTCAAATTCGTAATAAAATAAAAACGGCTTATTGTTAATAGCAATCAATTGGTCATTTTTCACAAGCTCATTTTTTGTGAATACAGCAGTGCTCGCAACTGAATCTATAATGGCCGGATAACGCGGCATCACAAGTGATGTTTCATTGGCCACTTTTGCAAGTTTTGCATTAAACCCTGCAGGTACCTGCAAATCAAATGCCGAATCGTTTCTAGTAATTTGTAAAACTTTGGCATCGTTTAAAACCATTTCTGCTTCAAGTGTACCAAAAACTTCGAGTGGCTTACCATCAATGCCAACCACATTATCTCCATCCTGAATACCAATTGATTTAGCTAAAGAATCAACAACAAGTCCTTGCTTAATATTTTTAACAGGCAAATATTCTTCACCCCATACCCAAGTAATACCAATAAAAATTACAATAGCGAGTAACACATTTACAAGTACACCCCCAATCATAATGATTAAGCGCTGCCAAGCTGGTTTAGACCTAAACTCATAGGGCTCTGCGGGCTTACTCAACTGCTCTTTATCCATGCTCTCATCAATCATGCCGGCAATTTTCACATAGCCCCCAAAAGGCACCCAGCCAATACCATATTCTGTTTCCCCTTTTTTCTTTTTCCAAATACTAAACCAAGGATCAAAGAATAAATAAAATTTATCTACCCTACAGTTAAATAATTTGGCAGGAATAAAATGACCCAGCTCATGCAGGGTAACCAAAATGGAAAAAGATAAAATAAACTGTCCAGCTTTTACGCCAACACTTAACCAATCGATCGCTAATAATGTCATAAATATATATTGAACTACTTTTTATAAATGGATGAGTGACGCTGCAAAACTTCTTGCTTCTCCGTCACTTTCAAAATATTCTTCGAGGGTTGGATTTTGTATGAATGGCATTTTTTGCATGGTTTGTTCCACCACTTCTGTCATATCTAAAAATCCAATTCTGTTTCTTAAAAATGCATACACTGCAATTTCATTGGCTGCATTTAAAATACAAGGTAGGTTACCGCCTTTGTGTAAGGCGTCTATTGCAAGCGCTAAATTTCTAAAGGTTTTAGTATCCGGCTCGTCAAAAGTTAAGGTATTTGGTTTTTTAAAATCATAGCGCGGAAAATGATTGGCAAGGCGCTGCGGAAAACCAAGTGCATACTGAATAGGAAGTTTCATATCAGGAAGTCCCATTTGCGCTTTGATACTTCCATCGTCAAATTGCACCATGCTATGAATTATACTTTGCGGATGAATCACTACTTCAATTTGTGATGGCTGCAAATTAAACAACCACTTGGCTTCAATCATTTCAAGCCCTTTGTTCATAAGGGTTGCCGAGTCTACGCTAATTTTTGCACCCATACTCCAATTGGGGTGTTGTAATGCATGATCGCGTTTTACATTCACCAAAAAGTTAGGCTTTTTACCTAAAAATGGGCCACCACTTGCGGTTAAAATAATGCGTTCTATTTTATTGCGACCTTCTCCTACTAAACATTGAAATATTGCAGAGTGCTCCGAGTCTACCGGAATAATAGGCACTCTTTTTTCGATAGCCATTTGCATTACAATATCACCTGCAACAACCAGTGTTTCTTTGTTGGCAAGCGCAATGGGCTTACCACATGAGATAGCTTTTAGTGTTGGCTTTAATCCTGCATACCCCACAATGGCTGCAAGCATCATATCGTAACAATCAAGTGCAGCAACTTCCACAAGTGCTTTTTCTCCGGCAAAAACTTTAATGTCTGTTTTTGCAAGGGCCTCTTTTACGGTAAGGTATTTTTTTTCGTCCCCAATAACAACCACATTAGGATTAAACGCTAATGCTTGTTCAATTAAGAGGGTATCATTGTTTTGAGCCGTTAATACTTCGGCACTAAATAATGTTGGGTTGGCTGCAATCACTTCAAGCGCTTGCGTTCCTATCGAACCTGTAGAGCCGAATATGGCGATCCTTTTTTGACTACTCATTTTTTATATGGGTATTTCCAACCCTCGTTTTTTACTGCCACAAGATAAGATAAAAATAAACTACAATTTGGGGGCAAGGTAGTTTGAAAGCGCCTGGGCCAGCACCCTGTCATTACTAAGCCTTGGCACTTTATTTTGACCTCCCAATTTGCCAATAGAGCGCATGTACTGAACAAAAGCATCTTTTTGAAGCGGCCTTATTTTTAAGGGTTCTAAAATGGCGCCTTTAATGAGGTCGTCATAATATACATTTTGTTGGCGCATGGCATTATCTAACTGGGCAGCAAAATCTGCTATATTAGAAGGCGCTTTTTCAAATGCAATAAACCATTCGTGGTAACTTTTTCCGGCAGCATCTACCCCAGCCACAAACGGTGCCACAGTAAATTCAGTAACACTTGTATTTGTTTGAGCCGTTACTTGTAACAGTGCCGATTCTACTTCTTCACCAATCACGTGTTCTCCAAATGCAGAAATAAAATGTTTGATACGGCCCGTTACCACAATTTTATAGGGGTCGAGACTTACAAATTTTATCGTATCGCCAATATTATAACCCCAAAGTCCAGCATTGCTATTGATGATGAGCGCATAATTTTTACCCAGCTCAACCTCCTGTAAACAAAGACGTGTAGGGTTTTCAGCAAAAATTTCTTCGGCAGGAATAAATTCAAAAAAGATCCCGCTGTTGGTGTTTAACAATAACCCAGATTCTATTTGCGTATTTTGAAAAGCAAAAAATCCTTCACTTGCAGGAAAGAGTTCTACAGTATCAATTTTTCTACCAATGCTTTCAAAAAGTTTGGCTTTGTAGGGTTCAAAATTGACACCCCCTTGCACCATCACATTAAAATTGGGAAAGAGTTCGCCAACTTTTTTATTTGTGGTGGCTTCTAATTTATCAAAATACATTTGCATCCATGGTGGTATGCCACTAATTAGTGTCATATCCTGATCTATAGTTTCTGCAACAATAGCGTCTAATTTTTGCTCCCAATCTTCAATGCAATTGGTTTCGTAACTAGGTAATTGATTGGAACGTAAATACGCCGGCACGTGATGGTTAACAATACCACTTAACCTTCCAGTTGCAATACCTCCTACTCTTTCTAATACCGGTGAGCCACTTAAAAATATCAATTTGCCAGAGGCAAAACCCGTATTTCCTGTTTCGGCCATATAACATAGTAATGCATTACGGGCCGTGTTAATATGGTTATCGATAGAGTCTTTGGTGATAGGAATATATTTTACACCACTGGTGGTACCGCTCGTTTTTGCAAAATAAATGGGAAGGCCTTTCCACAATATATTGTGTTTGCCTTCTTTAATCATATTGATATAAGGCACAAACTGCTCGTAATCTCGAATGGGAACTGCTTTTTTAAAGCCTTCATAGTCCTGCACCTTGTCTAGCCCATGGTCTTTACCAAACTGGGTGTTTTTACCCACTTTTAATAAAGCCTTAAATAGAATGTTTTGGTCCCCTACGGCCTGCTGCGCCTCTTTTTTTACCTTATTGGCTATATAATGAGCAAAGGGCTTAGCGAGTAATGATTTTAGATTCATTGAATGACCTATGGGTGTTGGACCTGGCAAAAATAGAGAATTGTGGGCTTCAGATTTATTTCTTATTGTTAAGATATTAATGCATTGAAAATCAATGATTTAGTATTTTTTCGCAAGAAGAAGCAGAATTTTATATGATTTTCGCTTCAAAACCCTACCTTTGCCGTCCTAATTTTGGATAGCTATGTTAGCAGTTGTAAAAATCGCAGGTCAACAATTTAAAGTGCAAGCAGGACAGAGCTTGTACGTACCTCACCTGCAAGGTAAAACCGGAGACAAAGTTGAGTTCTCTGATGTATTAATGGTTGATAATGACGGTAAAATTGCCTTAGGCAGTGCCGTTAAAGCAGTCGTTAAAGCAGAAATTCTCAGCGACCTAGTACAAGGTGAAAAAGTGATCGCCTTTAAAATGAAAAGAAGAAAGGGCTTCCGTAAGAAGCACGGTCACAGAACGCATTATACGCGTATTAAAATAGAAAGCATCGCTTAATTTAAAATAGTATTATACCATGGCACACAAAAAAGGTGAAGGTAGTGTAAAGAACGGCCGCGACTCACAGAGTAAGCGTTTGGGCGTTAAGATTTATGGTGGCCAACCAGCCATCGCAGGCAATATCATTATTCGCCAGAGAGGTACGCAATACCATCCTGGTAAAAATGTTGGCGTTGGTTTAGACTTTACTTTATTCGCGTTGAAAGACGGCGTTGTAGAGTTTAAAAAAGGTAAAAATGACAGAACAACTGTCTCTGTAGCTACCCCAACTCAAACAGCCTAAAAAAATATTTTTTTGTAGTTTGAAATAATTTTTTACTTTTAATGTATTATTTACTAACCATTAAATCAAAAAAACATGGCAACTGCAAAAAAAGCTGCTAAGAAAGCTGCTCCTAAGAAGGCTGCTGCTCCTAAAAAAGCTGCTAAAAAAGCTGCTCCTAAGAAGGCTGCTAAGAAAGCTGCTCCTAAGAAAGCTGCTAAAAAAGCTGCTCCTAAGAAGGCTGCTAAAAAAGCTGCTCCTAAGAAAGCTGCTAAAAAAGCTGCTCCTAAGAAGGCTGCTAAAAAAGCTGCTCCTAAGAAAGCTGCTAAAAAAGCTGCTCCTAAGAAAGCTGCTAAAAAGAAGTAATCTTAGTTTAGCTTTAGCTAAAATAGATTTAGAAGTCCCGCAATCCTGCGGGACTTTTTTTTGTGCTATATTGAGACCCAATTTCATACTCATGACCAACGAAGCGATTGCAGATAATTTCTCCCTCCTCTCCAAATTAATGGACATACATGGCGACGATGCCTTTAAGGCCAAATCCTATGCCAGCGCGGCTTTCACGATAGACAAACTAGAAACAGAATTGTCTACCCTAGACCCGCAAACCATTTTCTCACAGCGTGGCATTGGTGCAACAACGGGTAAAAAAATTATTGAACAATTAGAAACAGGACAGCTCGAAATATTAGACGACTATATCCAAAAAACGCCAGCAGGTATTTTAGAGATGCTGCGCATTAAAGGTATCGGTCCAAAAAAAATAGCAACCATTTGGAAAGAATTAGAAATTGAAACACTGGGTGAATTATTGTATGCTTGCGAAGAAAACAGATTAACACTTTACAAAGGCTTTGGCGAAAAAACGCAGGGCAACATCAAAGCGTCTATCGAATTTTATTTAAACGCGCAGGGTAATTTTTTATACGCGCAAATGGAACCCGTGGTAGAACTTTTGCAAGAGAAATGGACCGAACATTTTAGTGACGCTAGCTTTTTTGTAACGGGTGCTTTTAGACAGCAGCAGGAGGTTATTACCATTTTGGAGTGGGTAACGGACCAAGCATTAGCCCCCCTAGAAAGTTTTTTTGAAGAAAATAATTTCGAAATTCAGTCCAGTACCCCAAATTATTTAGAAGTCACTTCACAAGAAAATAGCACCCTCGGTTTTCATATCGTAGACACTAAAAATTTAGTGACGACCCTATTTAAAACCAGTTGCGCACCTGGTTTTTTAGAAAAAATAAACGAAAGGGTGCCCGGAGGGCTTTTACAAAGCTATATTTCAGAAAAAGACATCTTTGCGGCAGCCAATATCCCGTATATCGAGCCTTATTTAAGAGAAGACGCTAGCATTATTGATTTGGCGACTAGTAAAAGCCTACCTACCGTAATTGTACCCTCCGATATTAAAGGCATTATTCATAGCCATAGTAAATGGAGCGATGGCTCTAACACCCTTTTAGAAATGGCTACGGCTGCCAAAGCAAAAGGGCTCGAATATTTAGTGATTAGCGATCACTCTAAATCGGCATTTTATGCAAGTGGTTTACAAGAAGACCGCATAACCGCTCAGCACAAAGAAATAGATCAGTTAAACGTAGCGTTGGCCCCTTTTAAAATATTTAAAAGCATTGAGAGCGATATTTTAAATGACGGAAGCCTCGATTATGCGCCCGCTATTTTACAAAGTTTTGATTTAATTATCGCATCGGTGCATTCGAATTTAAAAATGCAGGAAGAAAAAGCCATGCAAAGGCTTATTACTGCCATCGAAAATCCGTACACCAATATTTTAGGTCATTTAACCGGCAGATTATTATTGAGCCGTAAGGGCTACCCCGTTGATCATCAAAAAATTATTGATGCCTGCGCTGCAAATAATGTTGTCATAGAATTAAACGCCCATCCGCGCCGCTTAGATATTGATTGGCGCATGATTGGAAAAGCACTAGATAAAGGCCTACTTATTTCCATTAATCCGGACGCACATGCCATAGAAGGCTTTGAAGATTGCAAGTATGGCGTTTTAGTTGCTCAAAAAGCGGGTGTAACCAAAGAAAACAACCTTAGTAGCTACACGCTGGATGCCTTTGAAAAATGGGTTGCTACGCAGCAAGCGAAAAGAAAATAGAAATTCGCAGCTGAAAAATACATTTGGATTTATTTTGTTTTGGCTTCGTTCCAAAGAACGTCCATTTCTGAAAGCGTCATATCCCCTAAACTTTTACCCTGAGCGGTTGCCTGCGCTTCCATGTACATAAAACGGGTTCTAAATTTTAGGTTGGTTTTTTCAAGTGCCGATTCTGGATCTACACCCACAAAACGTGCATAATTTACGAGACTAAATAGTACATCCCCAAACTCGTCTTCTATTTTTGAAACATCGTTACTGGCAACCGCTTCTTTTAACTCTCCTATCTCCTCGTCTACTTTATTCCAAACTTCTGAAGCTTCTTTCCATTCAAATCCAACCTGCTTTGCTTTTACTTGCATACGCGTTGCTTTTACAAGTGCCGGCAAGGATACAGGCACACCACTTAGTACAGAGGTTTTCCCTTCTTTTAATTTTAATTTTTCCCAGTTACGTTTAACGTCTTCTTCATTCTCCACTTTTACATCGCCATAAATATGTGGATGCCTGTCAATTAATTTTTTGGCGATGCCATCAATCACTTCTTGTAATTGAAATTTATTTTCTTCTTTCCCAATGCGCGCATAAAATAAAATATGCAGGAGTACATCTCCAAGCTCTTCTCTAATGCCATTCCAATCTTTGCTCGTAATTGCATCGGCTAACTCATAGGTTTCCTCGATGGTCATAGATCTAAGCGTATCAATGGTTTGCTTTTTATCCCAAGGGCACTGCTCCCTTAATTCATCCATGATGGTTACAAGTTTCAAAAAACTAGAAGCGAGCGGATTCATAAAATAAATTTAGTCGTTGTATTTACGTTTTTTTTCAGGCTCGTAACTGAGCTGATCCTGCATTGATTGTGCATTTGGATTGGTGGTAACCGAATACGCAATTTGTAATAATAGCACATAGCCTATTACCGAAAATAAGAGTTCGCCCCATCCCAGCCAATAACCCCAAAAGGTATATACAGCAGCCGTTTCGGGCGTTGCAGTTTCGTAAATAACAGTTACTCTTTTTCCTAAAACAACAGGCCTCAAAAAATAACGCGCATCGGTGTGGTGCCAGTTCCCTCCTGCCTGATATACAGCAGCAGGAATGGTTTGCTTAACTACAGAATCGTATACGTTTTGAATAGTTGCAGGCGCTTTTTCTCCATCAAAATAATCTGGCTGGCGTGTAAATAAGATATAACACCCAAAACAAATTAAGTAGAGTATGAAAACCGACCTTAACAACCGCTTTAATTACTGAGGCTTCTAAAGTCTACAGGGACAAGTTTACTTACACCTGGCTCTTGCATGGTTACACCATAAATAACATCTACCGCACCCATGGTTTGCTTATTGTGTGTTACAATAATGAACTGTGAGTTGTCGCTAAATTTCTTAATCATCTGTGTAAACTTACCTACGTTGGCATCATCTAATGGCGCATCCACCTCATCCAAAATACAGAATGGCGCTGGCTTAATTAAATAGATTGCAAACAGTAATGCAGTGGCTGTTAAAGTTTTTTCTCCTCCACTAAGCTGTGTAATAGACGAAGGGCGTTTACCCTTAGGTTTCGCCACAATATCAATACCCGTATCGGCTAAGTTGGTAGGATCCACAAGCACCATATCGGCGGTGTCTTCTTCGGTAAACAAAGCTTTAAATACTTTTTGGAAGTTTTCTCTTACTTTATTGAAGGTTTCTAGGAATTGTTGGTTAGCGGTTGCTTCCACTTCCTGGATGGTTTGAAGTAAAGATTCTTTTGCCGAAACGAGGTCATTTTTTTGCTCTAAAATAAACTCATAACGCTTGCGCATTTCTGTAAAGGCTTCGATGGCCGTAGGGTTTACTTCACCCATGTTTTCGAGGCGCTTACGCATACGCTCAGAAGTGTTTTGTAATTCTTCGAGTGGTATTTCGGAAGTACGTGGTTGATCTAAAATATCATCTAACTCAACTTTGAATTCTACACTTAAGCGCTCTTTCATACCCGCTAACTGTAGTTTTAAGTTGTTTAATTTGTCTTTGATTTCTGTAACCAAATGATCAATCATTTCCTTACTCTTAGACTTCAAACGAAGTTCACTTTCTTTTTCTTGAAGTGCGTTTCTTAAGTTATAGTAAGCCTGATCTGCTTCATTTAATTTTTGCTCTTCTACTTCTTTTTGTTGCATCAGCTCAATCAATAACGATTCAGATGCAGCGAGTGCAGCAGCGCCTTCAGCGATATCGGTAGAAGCTTCAGATAATTGTGAAGTATTAGAATCAATTTGTGCTATAAGTTCACTCAACTGATTTTCTTTGAATAACAATTCTTGCTTGAGTGTCGTGATCTTACTTTGCTGACGTGTAAACGTAATGTTTGTTTCGTTATATGCAGCAGACGCTTCGTTGTAGGCTTGTTCAGCTAATTGATAGTCCTGCTCTACCAACCTTACTTGCTCTGCGGTTGATTGTAAACTATCATTGAGTTCATGAAGCGCCGCACGTGTTTCTGAAATAGCATCATGCTCATCTCCTAAACGTGCTTCAATATCAGCTAAACGGTCCGTAGCTGTTAAGCTAGCCGCTTGTAAATTTTCGATTCTATTTTTAGCAGCAAAAACTTCGTTGGTAAGCTGGTTAATTTCAGCTTCTGTTTGCTTGATGCTACCTTCTTTTAATTGATCATTAAAAGCAATCACTTCATTGTGCTTGAACTGAATATCTGATTTTAATAAATTAACCACAGACTCCTGATCGGTAATATCTTCTGCTAATTTTTCTAAGTTTTTAGCACGGCCAATTTTTTTACCTTCAAATAAACCAACACTACCACCGGTTAATGTGTATTTACCTTTTACAAATTTGCCCGTTTTTTCAAGAACGATGGCACCATTGCTGTTGTTGATAGCATCTTCGTTTTCGGCGATGTAAACATTGGATAAAAGGTACTGTGCTAATTTTTTATATTGCTCGTCTACTTCTACTACATCTAATGCAGCAAATGTGCCAGCTGGTTGTGAACTTTCTGATCTAAAATCGGCAAACTTATCCAACATAAAAAAGTTGGCTTTACCTTTTTGGTTGGCGTCTAATAAATGAACCGCTTGTAACCCTTCTTGTAAATTATTAACAACGTAATAGTTTAGATAAGGCTCCAACACGTTTTCAACGGCTGCTCTAAATTCTTCCTTCACATAAATAATGTCAGAAAGGATGGGTGCCGAATGATTCCAATCCGGATTGTTGTGTAAAAATTTAATGCTCTCCGGATAACCTTCCATCGAGTCCATTAAACTTTTAAGTAAGTTGTATTCGTTACGCTTAGCGTCTAATTTTCTATTTTCTTCAGCTAGTTCAGAACGAAGCACTTCAAGTGCTTGCTGTGTTTCAAAAATACTAGACTTGGTTTTTTCTTGATGCGCTTGTAAGTCCGCTAAAGCATTACGCTTGTCTACCAAGGTTTCTTCTTTTTCTACAAGTGCTTCTTGTAACTGTGTTAACTGCTGTGCACGTTGCGACTGCTCATCGGTTAATTGTGTTTGCGCACGTTGTAAGTTTTGAATAGAAGTGTCTGCTACGGCTACCTTTTTTTCGGCATCAAACTGGTTACGTTGAATTTGTTGAAACTGACCTCTTAAAGCATCCACACCTGATCTGCGCTCGTCAAAATTGCGGCGCTTATTTTCGATGTCAAGTTTTGCGTTTTCAACGGCGTCTTGTAACTCCGCTAATTTTGCTTCTTCTTCACCAACCTGAATTTGTGTGTATTCGATCGAATCACCAATGGTTTTTACCTGGCCAGTTGCCTTGTCTAAAAACTCTTTTAAATTGGTTTCTTTTTCTTTAAGGTAATGAAGCTTTTGTGTAGCTAAGTTTTTATCGTTTTCTTTACCACGTAAATTTTGTAGTAAGTCGTTAAAAGCCTGTTGCATGCTTTGAAGCGCACGCTCTTTTTCAATAAAGCCAACTTTCTCCTGCTCAAGCGCCGCTTCTTCTACCGCAATCTCTGCTTCTAATTGCACGCGCTTGTTAACTTCAAGGTCTTGTTGTTCGTTAAGCTCTTTGTATGTGATGTTAAAGCCTTCGAGCGCAGCTTTAGCAAGCTCGATAGATACCTCTCTAAACTCACCCTTAATTTCAAAATATTTTTCTGCTTTTTTAGCCTGATTTTCGAGGGTCTTTAATTGATTGTTGATTTCAAACAACAAATCTTCGATACGCGCTAAATCTTGCTCGGTAGCATCTAATTTATTTTTAGCTTCTTTTTTTCTGGTTTTGTAGATGGTAATACCTGCCGCTTGCTCTAGCATTCTTCGACGGCTATTTTCTTTATCCTTGATAATGTCATCCACCATACCTAATTCGATGATGGCATAACTATCGGTACTCACACCCGTATCCAAAAACAAATTATGGATGTCTTTTAATCTACAGCTTACATCGTTAAGGCGGTATTCACTCTCTCCATTTTTATAAAATCGACGGGTAACGGTTACCGTACTAAACTCGGTAGGAAGTAAATTTTTTGTGTTTTCAAAAGTCAAACTCACTTCGGCAAGTCCACTCGCACTTCTTGTTTTGCTACCATTAAAAACGAGCGCGTCGAGGTTTTCACTTCTTAGCGCCGATATTTTTTGCTCACCAATAACCCATCTGATGCTATCGATAATATTACTTTTACCACAACCATTGGGCCCAATAATCCCAGTGATCCCTTCGTCAAATGTTACCACTGTTTTGTCAGCAAAACTTTTGAACCCTTTGATTTCTAACGATTTTAATCTCACTTTTCTATTCTTTTAATACCCGCGAACTTACATTAAAACGGGTAGAAATGATAGTAAAAATTGTAGCATTGTGAATAAGACGTGGAGAAGTATTATTTAGATGAAATTAATTCACAATAAGATAGTTGTAATTAATTGTATATTAATTATTTACAAGCTTTTGATAGAGTAAAAAATGAGGTAGGTTTAGTGGAAAAATAAGTTGCAATTTGCCCTGTAAAACACCCCGTTTGTCAACACAATTGACTCATTTTTATCCCTTTCACTGAACAATCAATGATAGCACTTGTTGTACCAGTATACCCCCTATGCAGAGAAGCATCAATATCATATCCGGACAAATTCCTTGCCCAAATACCCCTGGCGATGCACAGCAAACCTACTGGCTTATTGGGGGGCTTTGTGCAGCGGGTATTGATGTGCACCTGTATACTTTTAAAGAAGAAGCAGCTAGCACAGAGGCTACAATGGATGGGACTATTGATCCAACCACAGATCCAAAACTTTTAGAAATTTGCGCGTCTATAACAAGCTACCCAGTCAATAAAGGACACCGGAATTTTTCCTTTTCAGTCCCTTACGCTGCCGCACAATATCAAAATGGACAGCTCGTAAATGACCTAGCCAAAAACAACTTTCCCATCTTAATTGAAGGGATGGGCCCATGCAGCTTGGCCCTATCAAAAAAACTCACCAACAAAAAAATATGGGTGCGCCTCCTCACTTTTGCCCCCGGGTATTTTGGATACCTCCAAGAGCGGTCGAAAGCGCCATTAAAAAAACTGTATTACCAAAGAGAGGCGGTGCTTTCTAAAAAATTACTCAAAAAAATAAACCAACGGGTGCAATGGATTGTACCATCCGTTTCTGATAAAACAACACTTGAAAATGTATTTCTTGGTGGCAACATATCTACCCTAGCCCTCTTCAATAACAACAACACCATCACTAGTAAAACAGGCCTAGGTAATTACTGTTTATTTCAAGGCAATTTAGCAGATGCAGCAACGCATAAAACAGCTGTTTGGCTTTTAACACACGTGTTCCACAACCTAACCGTGCCTTTTGTAATAACAGGCAATAACCCTGCACCTGCATTGATTGAACTTGCCCACAAGCAGCCACACACCTGTATTGTAGCAAATCCATCTGCACCAGAAAGGATCGATATGATAGAGAAAGCTCAAATTATTTTACAGCCTTCTTTTATAAAGCATGGACCCGACGAAGCATTATTAGAGGGCATCAAAATGGGAAGACACTGCATAACAAATAGCAAAACAACTGGGAGTCCTTATGCTCCTTGCTACCATCAAGGATCTTCTGCAAGTGCATTTCAGGAAATTATTATTCAGCTCTATCATTTTCCATTTTCTGAAGAGGAAATAGAAACAAGAAAAAAGATTATAGCCACAGAAAAATCCAACACGGCATTAACTTCCGAATTTGCCAACATCATTTGGGGCTAATGGTAGTTTTATAAAGCGCCGCTATCAAGCACTTTACCACCTTCTGTTTTTAAAATACGAGATGGATATCTATTAATCACAATAAAATCGTGGGTAGCCATAATCACAGCAGTACCATAATCTTTTGCAATTTGAATGAGCAGTTGCATGATCTCATCACTGGTTTCAGGATCTAAATTACCAGTAGGCTCATCGGCTAAAATTAATTTAGGTGAGTTAAGTAGTGCTCTAGCAATGTCTACACGTTGTTGCTCGCCACCACTCATCTCAAATGGCATTTTAAAGCCTTTACTTTTAAGACCCACCTTGTCTAATACGTCATTGATTTTTTCTTCAATTAAACGCTCGTCTTGCCAACCGGTTGCTTGTAATACAAAGCGCAAATTTTCATGCACGTTACGATCCGTTAACAACTGAAAATCTTGGAAAACAACGCCTAAATTTCGGCGTAAAAATGGAACTTTTTTCCAGTCCATGTCTTTTAAGTCAAATCCAACCACAGAGCCAGTTCCATGCTGCAAAGCCAGTTCACCATAGAGCGTTTTTAACAAACTACTTTTACCGGTTCCTGTTTTTCCAACGAGGTAAACAAACTCACCTTTTTGCACGGTAAAATTTACATCATCCAATATTAAATTATTGCCTTGGTAAATTTTAGCTTGTTGTATGGATACGACTGTTTCTGACATAAAAATATTTTAGTATTCAAAATCAATAATACCTGTTGAGGTATGTAAATGTAAACTAGACTTTTGTGCTGCTTCTACGCGGCCTACAATTTGAGCTTCAATATTAAATTCGGCAGCGGTAGCAATAAGCGCCTCTGCTGTTTTTGGATTGGTGAAAATTTCTAATCGATGCCCCATGTTAAACACCTGATACATTTCTCTGTTATCAGACCCCGCATTTTCTTGAATCAAATTAAAAATGGGTGGCGGTGTAAACAAATTGTCTTTGATAATTTTTAATGTAGTAGGCAAATATTTCATGCACTTGGTTTGTCCACCACCACTGCAATGAATCATGCCGTGGATATCAATAAAATGCGTATCCAATATCTTTTTTACAAGTGGCGCATAGGTTCTAGTGGGACTTAACAATAATTTGCCAATCGACATAGGCTCCGCAAAGCCTTCTATAGCAAGGCTATCCGTCATTTTATTTTTTCCTAAATAAACAACGTCTTTGTCAAGTGTAGGTTCAAATGTTTCTGGATATTTCTCGGCATAATATGTACTAAGCACATCATGTCTAGCACTTGTTAATCCATTACTGCCAAGTCCACTGTTGTATTCTTTTTCATAAGACGCTTTCCCCGAACTAGCAAAACCAACAATTACATCACCAGCAGCGATGTTTTGGTTGGTAATGAGTTTAGATTTTGGCCATCTACTTTGCATGGTACCATTTACAGCGATGGTTCTTACCACATCGCCCACATCGGCGGTTTCGCCACCTAAATAATGTACTAAAACGCCGTAGCTCGCAAGTGTATCAAAAAAAGATTGGGTGCCGTTGATCACCGCTTCTAAAACACTACCCGGAATTACTTTTTTATTTCGGTCAATGGTGGAAGAAAACAAAATATTATCCGTTACGCCCACACAAAGCAAATCATCTAAATTCATAGCAACGGCATCAATGGCAATTCCTTCCCACACAGATACATCACCCGTTTCTTTCCAATATAAATACGCTAAAATACTTTTGGTACCTGCCCCGTCTGCGTGCATGATGTTCACAAAAGCGTCATCGCCCATCAAATAATCGGGATACATTTTACAAAAAGCATGCGGGTACAACCCTTGATCTAGCTTTTGTATAGCAGCATGTACTTCTTCCTTCTGAGCCGAAACACCTCGTTTAGCGTATAAAGACATTGGTATATAATAAATATGAACAAAACCTGTAACGCTTACAAAGGTAAGCAAAAGACAGAAAGAGTATGACCGCAAATGGCTTAAGATTGAATTTTCGGCTTATTTTTGCCGCCTATTATGAAAGTCCACTACGAACTAGCCCCGTCACTCCCTGCTTTTAGAAATGCAGTGCTCACTATTGGCACTTTTGATGGGGTGCACAAGGGACATCAAAAAATCATTCAACAGCTCAAAGAAACAGCTACAGCAGTGAGTGGTGAAACAGTTATCATTACTTTTCACCCCCATCCGCGCAAAATTGTTTCATCGGTACCTGGCGACGTTAAACTGCTTACCACACTACAAGAAAAAATAAGTTTACTAGAAAAAGCAGGCATCGACCATTTGGTAGTGGTTCCATTTGACCATCATTTTTCTAACCTGAGTGCCGAGGCTTATATCACAGATTTTATTGTGGCTTACTTTAAACCACATACCGTGGTAATAGGATACGATCACCGCTTTGGAAAAGGTAGAATTGGAGATTTTCAGCTGTTAGAACAGATAGGCAAGCAACATGGATTTTTGGTGAATGAAATATCCGAACAAGTATTAGAGGAATCGGTAGTGAGTTCTACAAAAATTAGAGCTTCCATTGCCATACACGATATAGAAACCGCCAATACTTTTTTAGGCCATCCCTATTTTTTTGACGGCCTTGTGGTAGAAGGAAATAAACTAGGCCGAACCATTGGTTACCCAACAGCCAATTTACATATTGCTTCCGAAGAAAAACTGATCCCAAGTGATGGTGTGTATGCCGTTCGCGTTACCATTAATGATGCAAACCAGGTGTATGATGGCATGATGAACATTGGTGTAAGGCCCACTATTGATGGTAAAAAAAGAGTGGTAGAAGTAAATATTTTTAATTTTGACGCCGACATTTATGGCGCACAAGTAAAAGTGGAACTCCATTATTATTTAAGGGGCGAAGTAAAATTTGAAGGACTAGAAGGGTTAAAGGCACAACTTTTACAGGATAAAAATAGAGCAGCTGCTTTATTACAAGGTGTCCACTAAAAAGTCATCAACTAAGCAATCATTTTAACTGCCAATTCTTTTAATAAGCCAGCATCAGAAGTGCCTGCATCATGTACGCCAATGCTTCTTAAATTATATTGATGGAGCAGTAGTAATACTCTTTCGATACCCTCATAATCGTAGCGACGGGCTGTAGCAATATATTCTTTTACAAAAAATGGATTCACGCCAAGTGCAGCCGCAGCAGACTGTTCTGTAATACTTGGAAGGCTATATAGCATAAATACTTTGCTAAAATAATTATAGAGCGCAGGTAATATCATTTGAATAGGCGCCGCTTTTGGATTGGCTTCAAAATAATGAATGATTCGAATGGTTTTAGCAAGGTCTCTTTTACCAAGTGCGTCTTGCAATTCAAAAACATTAAAATCTTTACTTACACCAATGTATTTTTCAATATCGTCTTCTGTAATATTTTTTCGGCCTGCTAAATTCACCGCTAATTTTTCAACTTCATTTTGAAGTCTACTTAAATCATTGCCAATATGATCCACCAGTAAATGAAGCGCTTTGGGTGCAATGGTTAATTGATGTGACGCCACCATTTGATTCACCCATTCAGGCAACTGACTATCATACATTTTTTTTGTAGATAGCATCTCCCCTTTTGACTTTAAAGTTTTGGCTAATTTAGAACGGCCATCTACTTTTTTTTCTTTGTAGCTTACTACAAAAATGGTAGAGGCGAGTGGGTTGTCTATGTAAGATTCTAATTTTTCAATATCCCGCATCTGCTGCGCTTCTTTTAAAATAACCACCTGCTTTTCAGCAAACATGGGATAGCGCATGCAGGCATTTACCACAGACGACCAATCGGCGTCTTTTCCGTAAAAAATGGATAGATTAAAACTGGCCTCTGCCTCCGGCAAAATTTTGTGCTCGGCGTAGTAAACCACTTGATCTATAAAAAAAGGCTCATCGCCCTCTAGCCAATAAATAGGCTTGAAGTTCCCTTTTTTCCAATCAGCAATGATTTTTTCGGCAGACATACTGCAAAGATGCTAGAAAATCTTATCAAATTGCTAAATCTACCTTGGTTTCAAACGATTTTATTTAATTTGCAACAAAACAAACATTATGTCAACAAATAACGGTAACAGTAGCAACAATAAAGGAATTATTATCATTCTAGTTTTGGCCCTTGTGGGTAGTTGGGTATACTTCTTATATACCAATAACCAGCACCAAGACACCGTTACCCTCATGGAAACAAAAATCCAGTTTGTAGATAGCAGCAGAGGTGCTATCCAGGAAGCCTACGATTTAGTTTCTGCAAAAGCAGATTCTTTAACGCTAAACAATAGTCAGTTACAAGGAGCACTTGCAGAAAGAGGCAATGAAATTCAACAACTAAAAGCCAATATCAGCGCTATCATTAAAAACAAAAAAGCTACAGACGCAGACCTTTCTTTAGCGCGCAAAATGATTTTAGAATTAAATGGAAAAGTAGAAGGCTTATTTGCTGAAATAGAAAAACTAAAAGGAGAAAACAAGCAATTAACGGTTGCCAACGAACAATTAAATACCGAAAAATCTCAACTTACCAACGACAAACAAAATTTAGAGCAAAACTTATCTGCTACTAAAAAAGAACTCGACGAAAAAGTGGACGTAGCATCTACCCTTCATGCTTCAAATATTGGTATTGCTGCATTAAACGTTAAAAACAATGGTAGTGCTAAAGCAACCACTTCAGCAAAACGCGCCGACCTTATTCGCATCTCATTTACATTAGATCCTAACAGAATTACAGTTACTGGCACCAAAGACATTTATGTATGTGTTACAGGCCCAGACGGCAAAGCTATTTCTGAAGGTGCTTCATTTGATACTAGAGAGGAAGGCAACAAAGCATACACCAGCAAAGTGAGTGTAAATTATGAGCAAGGTAAAGCTAGTCAAGTAAGCTTTGATTGGAAACAAGCAGCTGCTTTTCAAATGGGTAACTATAAAATCGAAATTTATAACAACGGTTTTAAAATTGGCGAAGGCGTTACAAGCCTTAAAAAAGGCGGCTTGTTTTAATTGACCATGAAAAAATTTAGGTGGTCGGGTTTTCTTTTTTTTATTGCCATACTTTTTGTGTGCGCTACCATATTTTATTCGAGTTATGTTGCAAGTAAAATTGCAATTACGGAAAGAAAATATGTAAGCGAATGGATAGAAGCGCAACAAACGATATTGAGTAGTAAAGACAGTAGCAATCTAAACCTTGCCGCTCAAATTAGTGCCAATAACCAAGACATCCCAATCATCGAAACCAATGAAAATGGTGTTCCAACCGGCAACACCCTAAACATAGATACCGCAAGCATTGCAGCCGACAGCCAGTACCTTGCAAAAACGGTAGCAGACTTTAAAGATTTTTGCCAAACGCCCATTGTACTTGTTATTAGCGATACCCCTTATGTAGCCAACCACTACTACTATGGACCTAGTAAACTTCTTAAAGAAGTGGAATGGTATCCTTATATTCAATTATTTATCATTGCTTTATTTATTGTTATAGCCATTGCTGCAATGCGCACACGCTATAAAAATGAACAGGATAAATTATGGCTTGGTATGGCCAAAGAAACAGCCCATCAATTGGGTACACCAGTCTCTAGCCTTCAGGGATGGATTGCTTTATTAAAAGAAAAAGAGACCAAAGATCCCATTGTTTTTGAAATTGAAAAAGACATCGAAAGACTACAACTTATTTCAGATCGTTTTGGAAAAATTGGTAGTGCTCCTGTTTTAACGCGCAACAATCCATTTATTGAAATTGAACGCATGGTTGCTTACATGAAACTTAGGTCGAGCAAACAAGTGGTGTTTGAAAGTCATTTACCCGATGAGGCTTTTGTAATGTTATCAATACCCCTATTTGATTGGGTGTTAGAAAATCTGATAAAAAATGCACTCGATGCTACAGAAGGTGCTGGAAAAATTACCATTGAAGCTTCTGTTCATAACAATCAAGTACAAATTTTAATTTCCGATACGGGTAAAGGCATGGATAGCCAAACTGCCAATCAAGTTTTTGAACCTGGCTTTACCACTAAAAAAAGAGGTTGGGGACTTGGTCTTCCACTGAGTAAAAGAATTATGGAAAGCTATCACCACGGAAAATTATTTGTGAAAAATACAGCGCCCGGAAAAGGAACAACTTTTTGTTTGCAACTACCGTTAGCCAATTAATTATTTTAAAACAACTGCACTCAATGCAGGTAACTGCAATGTAAGTTCATACCAGTTATTTTGTGGATCTACGCAAACACATGGTATAGCTGGATTATATACAACGCCGGTACCCCAAAACGCTTTGGCATCACTATTAAATATTTCTTGCCAACTCGTTTTTCCTTGCACCCTTATTTTCCAATCATTCCGAACAACCGGTGTTGCGTTGATCACAACTACAATATCATGCAGCGGATTTTTACCCTTTCGCTTAAATGCCATCACAGACTCGGACCTATGCCCCAAATCAACCCATTCAAAACCAGCAGGGTCAAATTGAAGTTCATATAATGCAGGTTCGGAAGTGTATAGTTCATTTAATTTTTGCACGCAATATTTCATGCCGCTATGGCTTGGAAACTGCAGCAAACTCCAAGGAAGTTCGGTTTTGTAATTCCATTCGGTGGTGGCTGCAAACTCATTGCCCATAAATAAAAGCTTGGCACCCGGATGCATAAACATATACGCATACAAGAGTCGTAAATTGGCAAATTTTTGCCATTCGTCGCCAGGCATCTTATAAATCATAGGGCTTTTGCCATGCACCACTTCGTCATGACTAAGTGGTAGCATAAAATTTTCATCGTAGTAGTACATCATACTAAAAGAAAATTTATCCTGCACCCCTGATCGCATGATTGGATCGGTTTTAAAATAACTGAGGGTATCATGCATCCATCCCATCATCCATTTCATCCCAAACCCTAAACCATCCATAAAAGTAGGCTTACTTATACCTGGCCAATCTGTAGCTTCTTCGGCAATGGTTTGTATATCTGGAAAATCGCGGTAAAGCGTTTCATTTAAATCTTTAATAAATGCAATGGCTTCTAAATTGCCATCACCCCCCATTTCATTGGGCTCCCACTCCCCTTGTTTTCTACTATAATCTAACCGGAGCATCGAACTCACCGCATCTACACGAAGTCCATCAATATGAAATGCGTCTATCCAAAAACGCGCGCTGCTAATTAAAAATGATTTTACCTCACCGCGTTTATAATTAAAGACATAAGAATTCCAATCGGGATGAAAACCTTTACGCATATCGGCATACTCATACGTATGCGATCCATCAAATAAATAAAGCCCATGTGCATCGTAAGGGAAATGTGAAGGCACCCAATCTAGTATGACGCCAATGCCCGCGTTATGAAAAGCATCTACAAAAGCTGCAAAATCTTGCGGATTACCAAATCTAGATGTTGGCGCAAAAAATCCAGTACCCTGATAACCCCAACTTCCGTCAAAAGGATGTTCCATGACAGGCATGAGCTCGATATGGGTAAAACCCATTTCAAGTACATAAGGCACCAGCCTTTCTGCTATTTGTGCGTAGGTGTTATAACTTTCTTCATCGGTAGGAACCGGACGCATCCAACTTGCTAAATGCATTTCATACACCGAAATAGGTGCATCCAATGCATTTTTTTGTTTGCGATTTGCAAGCCACTCCTTATCGGTCCACGGGTAATTTGTTTGCCAAGTTATAGAAGCAGTTTGAGGTCTTTTTTCGGCGTAATGCGCAAACGGATCTGCTTTATTAAGCCTCACACCTTCAAACCCATGAATATGGTATTTGTATATTTCACCAGCACTTACACCCGGAATAAACCCTTCCCAAATACCTGAAGCATCTGGGCGCACATACAAAGGGTGCGACAACAAATTCCAATCATTAAAATTTCCCGTAACAAAAACAGCAGTTGCACTTGGCGCCCACACAGCAAAATAACTGCCTGCTACACCATTAACCTCCAGTTGCTTGTTGCCAAAAAAATTATAGAGTTGGTAATGCGTACCCGCCTGAAAATTGCGCACATCTGCATCTGAAAATAATGAATATTCCCAAACAGAAGTTTGTGCAGCATCTAAAGGGGTTGCAGTTGCCAAAGTATCAATTTGCTGAAAGGTACAACCTTTATTTACTTAATTCAATAATCCACATTTGCTTTGCAGGAATAGAAAACTGAGTACCTACTTGATAGCCCGATACCACTTCCTTTCCACCTTTAAAACTACCTGTAATTTCTGCATAATCAGAAAACTGAACGTCTTGCGCTTTATCGTTGCTATTTACAACACACATAATAGTTTGTGTTGCAGACTTTCTGAAATAAACAAAGTAACCATCTTTAGGAACAAACATGATGGTTTTACCTGTTGTTAACGCTGAAGAACTTTTTCTAAAATTGGTAATTGTTTTTACAAAATTAAAGGCCTCATTTTCTTTTGCATTTCTACCAGCAGCTTCAAATTTATTCACTGCATCTCCCGGAAATCCTCCCGGAAAATTTAAGCGCACCATAGCATCATTTGGATTCATGAAATTTTTCATCAAAATTTCTGTGCCATAATACAACTGAGGAATACCGCGGGTTGTATACAGCAGGCCAATACCCATTTTAAATTTATTGAAGTCTTCACCAACCATCGATAAAAAACGATTATTGTCATGATTGTCTAAGAAAATGCAATTGTTGAATGGATTTTTATATAAAATATCTTGCGATAAGGTTACATATAATTTAGACAATCCATTGTCCCAACTAAATGGTTGATTTACGGCGTCTAAAAAACTATAATACACAGGAAAATCTGTCACCCCTTCTACATTGTGTTTGAAGGGAACGTCCATGGTATTGCGCGTAAAATAAGCAGTACCTGTTACGGATCTTGAAACCGTTTCACCAAAAATGGTAAGCTTAGGATATTCTAACAATAAAGCATCGTTGATACGGTTCATAAACGCTTCATCACAATACTTATACGTATCCACTCTCCAACCATCTACACCAAAGGTTTCGGTAGTCCAAATAGCGTGCTGAATTAAATAATTAGCAACATAAGGATTACGCTGATTTACATCTGGTAAATGCGGCACAAACCAACCATCCAACATTTTCTTTTTATCAATCGCACTTCCATTGTTCGAATACACGGTTTCTTCTCTATGTGTACTTCCTGTGTAACTATCCCACTGATTGATCCAATCTAATGCTGGCGCATCGTGGTGCATCCAGTGCATATCCCCAACATGATTGTAGACTGCATCCTGAATTAATTTTAATCCATTTTTATGCATCGCATCTGACAATGACAAATACGCTTCGTTACCACCAAAACGTTTATCAATTTTATAATGATCGGTAAACCAATAGCCATGGTAACCACTCATCCAACCGGGCGCTTCTTTGCTTTGCGGCATGTCATTTTCAATAACAGGACACATCCAAATAGATGTCATACCTAGCTCCTTGATATAATTCAAATGATTTTCTACCCCTTTTAAATCACCGCCATGACGCAGTAATACATTTGCATTATTAGAAACGGTATCACGCATATCTTTAAAAGCATCATTGGATTTATCAGCGTTGCTAAAACGGTCTGGCATAATTAAATAGATGGCATCTTCACTGCGTACACCTTGCGCAAACTTAGTGCCGTTTCCTTCTCTTCTATTGAGCAATGCCCAATCATACACGGTTACTTTTCCTGCATTTGTAGCGCTAATTTTTACAGTCCCTACTTTTGCTGTAGGCGCAATGGCAACATCAAGTGCAACATATTTACCATTCGTGAATGTATGTTTTTTTGTGAGCGTGACACCTGGATACTTAACTTCAAAAGTTGCTTTTGAAAAACCAGCATCAGAGCTTCTTAATAAGATTTGCACTTTATTTAATTTCATACCAACAAACCAATTGGTAGGATACATAGTTACCTGTTGTGCAGTACCAATAATTGCGATACAAACAAACAATACAATTGAAATAACTTTTTTCATGACTACAATTTTGAAATTCAATAAATTATTAACGCGCTAATTTTGAAGCGCCTGGATCATAAACAAATAAAACACTAACCGATGCACACACCATTAAAAATCCAGCCAACACAATGGCATAGATGGGTTGTCCGCCGTAGATATGTTTCACAATCCAACCACCACAAACACCATTGATAATTTGCGGAAGTGTAATAAAGAAATTAAAAATACCCATATAAATACCAAGCTTTCCTGCAGGAATAGAGCCGGATAAAATCACATACGGCATTGCTAAAATACTTGCCCAAGCAAGCCCTACACCTATCATTGAATAAGAAAGCATGGCAGGATCTTTAATGAAATAAATGGATATTAGCCCAATGCCTCCCGCAAACAATGAAAATGCGTGCGTGCCCTTTCGGCCTAAAAATTTAGCAACAACCGGTAAGAAAAGCGCATAAATAGCAGCAACTAAATTATAGGTTCCAAATGCAGACCCCACTTTATTACCTGCTTCATTGTAAGCAACAGATAATACATCGTCGCCAGACAATTTGTAAACGTGTGTAGCAACTGCGTCGGTGGTAAAAACCCACATACTAAAAAGTGCAAACCATGAAAAAAACTGAACGAGCCCAAGTTGCTTCATGGTGCGGGGCATTTTTTTGAAATCAATTAAAATTTCAGATAAGCCCGCTTTTTTGGTTGCTTCCGATTGTACACCATGGTACTGTTCATACTCCGCAGGTGCATATTCTTTAGAAAAAAATACCGTTACTAAAATTGCAATCATAAATACAGCAGCGCCAATATAAAATGCATATTTAATATTGTCTGCAACGCCTGATGGGCCTGCTTCTTGTGAGAATCCAAGTTTTGCTAACCAACCTGGTAGTTCAGATCCTGCAACGGCGCCAACGCCAATTAAAAATGTTTGAACCGCAAATCCACTGGTACTTTGAGCATCCGGTAAATTGTCGGCAACAAGTGCTCTAAAGGGTTCCATCGCAACATTAAAAGAGGCATCCATTATCATTACGATGCCGGCACCAATCCAAAGTGCAGGAACCACAGATGCAAAGGCACCTGCATTGGGTAAAAACAAAAGCGCAACAGAAGATAACAATGCACCCGCTAGAAAATAAGGCTTTCTTCTTCCTATTCTATTCCATGTTCTATCACTGTAATGTCCAATAAGTGGTTGTACGAGCATACCCATTAACGGCGCCACAATCCAAAAAGCAGGAAGTTGATCTACATCGGCACCAAATGAACGGAGTATTCGACTCGCATTTCCATTTTGAAGTGCAAACCCAAATTGGATTCCTAAAAATCCAAAACTCATGAAAAAGATTTGGCCCAGCGTTAACCTAGGTTTAGGTTTTGTACCATGGGAAAAAGTGGCATTAGAGGCAGTATTTGACATAGCAATCGTATTTAGCAAATGTGTAAAAAATACATATCCACTAAATTAGGTAAAAAACCTATCCAAATACCTACCCAATCACAAAACCGTCGGGTATAATAGCCATTTTTTTAACCACCACAATGCCGTCTTTTACAGCATATAAGGGATGATCGGTATTGGCAAGGTTTTTCCCCCCTTTTATAATTACATCGTTACCAATACGGCAATTTTTGTCAATAATGGCAGAATCTATTGCACAGCGCTCACCAATGCCAATGAGCGGCTTGCCTGCAGCTGTATTTTCATGTATTTGTTCGAGGGTTTCGTAGTAATCATTACCCATTACATAGGTATTGGTTATGGTTGTTCCTTTGCCAATTCTAGCACGAATCCCCACCACCGATTGTTCAATGACACTGGCATGTATAATAGAGCCTTCGGCAATGATACTTTTATCTAGCCTAGTGCCACTTATTTTTGCAGGCGGCAACATACGCGCACGGCTATACACCGTTTTAGCATTGTCAAATAAATTAAACTGTGGCACATCATCGGTGAGGCCAATATTGGCCTCAAAAAATGAATAAATATTTCCAATGTCTGTCCAATAGCCATCGTACTGGAAACTCATTACTTTATAGGAACCAATGGCCTGCGGCATAATTTCTTTACCAAAATCGGTGGCATTGGGGTGTACTTCATTGAGTAAATGATAAAGTGCTTTTTTGCTAAAAATATAAATACCCATCGAGGCTAAATAATGTTTACCAACCGCCCCCATGGCAGCACCCGTATCACTTGTCCAATTGGGTAAAACATCCGGTGCAGGCTTTTCTATAAAAGAAGTAATTAAATTTTCTTGGTTGGTTTTTAAAATACCAAACTCAGGTGCATCTCTACTGTCAACTGGAATAGTAGCAATTGATATATCGGCACCTTTAGCAATATGCGCTTGCCACATTTCACTAAAGTCCATTTGATAGAGTTGATCTCCACTTAAAATTAAAATATATTCAAAATCTAAATTAGAAATATGACGCAGTGATTGACGCACGGCGTCGGCGGTGCCCTGGAACCATCCTGGATTATCGGGTGTTTGTTCAGCAGCTAAAATATCAACAAAGCCACTGCTAAAAGCACTAAAGTGATAGGTGTTTTTGATATGCTTATTCAGTGACGCAGAATTAAACTGCGTTAATACAAACATCCGGTTGATCTGACTATTGATACAGTTACTTATGGGGATATCTACAAGTCGGTACTTTCCTGCAATAGGAACAGCAGGCTTGGATCTACTCACTGTTAATGGAAACAACCTTGAACCAGCACCGCCTCCTAAAATAACGGCTAAAACAGATTTTGAAATCGTACTCATACTTGTATTTTTTAGTATAAAATTTATATCGATTTGTACACACGCGTGTAGGACTCCACTGTTTGATCCCAACTATGATTGATTTGCATCATAAACTGTCGCATCCACAACAAGTGTGTTTTGTTATCATAAACATCAATAGCTCTTCCTATTGAATCTACAATATCTTTTTCATTGGCATGCGTAAACCTAATCCCATAGCCTTCTTTATCGCCCATATCCACAACTGTATCTTGTAATCCTCCCGTGCTTCGAACCATGGGTACAGTTCCATAACGCATGGCATAGAGTTGATTTAACCCGCAGGGCTCTACCCTAGAAGGCATGAGTAAAAAATCGGCGGAAGCATAGAGCCCGTGACTTAGTATTTCATTGTATCCAATGTATACTCTAAAAATATGATTATACCTAGCAGCTACCTTACTTAATGCCATTTCTACAGCAGGATCACCACTACCTAAAATCATGTAAGAAGCTCTTGCACCATAGGTTTGAATGGCTTTATCCATAGCTGCTGGTAAAACGTCAGCCGCTTTTTCACCAACCAATCTACCGATAAAAACAAAAAGTGGCAGCGATGCATCTAATCCGTACTGACTACAAATTTTTTCTTTGTTTTTTTGCTTTCCTTCCATCACCGTATTAACGGTATACACCACTTCTATATTTGTATCTGTTGCAGGATTCCAAACATCATGATCAATGCCATTTAAGATTCCTACACATTTGTTTTTTTCTGAAGCAAATAAAGATTCGAGTCCATTGGCATGCTGCATGAGTTCACGCATATAACTAGGACTTACCGTTGTAATTTTAGAAGCACATTTAATAGCAGCAGCTAAAGGATTAATACAATTGCCCCAATCCAATAGTCCTTTTTTTGACAAGTCCCATCTGGGTATCAGTTCTGATTGATGCCATCCCATCCAACCTTGGTATTGTGCGTTATGAATGGTGAGCACCGTTGGTACTTCTTTTAAATTTTGGTAGTCATAACAATGCTGCATCATAAATGGAATGAGCCCTGCATGATAATCGTGACAATGCACCACCGATGGACGGTGATTCCAATGTGACATCCAGTGCACCACCGCAATTTGAAAAGCAGTAAAACGCTCTACGTCGTCGGGGTAACCATAAATTTTTTGACGATCTAATAAACCATGGATATCTACTAAATATAAATCAAACCCAAGTTTGCCCGTGGCTTCTTTAATGATGGTGTATTCAAATTCCCAGGCACCCATAAAGGCTTTTGCCTTATAATCCACCACCCAATTAGATGTATATAAAAAAGAAGTACGGTACATGGGCATCACCACTTTTGCAGTAATGCCGGCCTTATTTTGATATTTTGGGAGCGCCCCTACAACATCTCCAAGGCCGCCAGCCTTGGCTACCGGATAACATTCCGCACTGACATGAACCACTTCCATAGCACTAAAAATAGGTTTACCCTCTAATGTAAGAACTAATTCTAAGCCCACAAATTCTAGTTTTACTTTTTCGGTACCTATTTTATTATTATTTTACAGCTTACTAACAAATTAAACGATTGATATGAGCCAACCTAAACAACCCACCAACACTGGTGCACTTGCAACCCTTGTGATGGTATTTTTCTTTTGGGGATTTATTGCTGCGTCTAACAGTATTTTTATTCCTTTCTGTAAAACACATTTTAATTTAAATCAGTTTCAATCTCAATTGATTGGTTCTGCATTTTATGGAGCTTATTTTATTGGCTCTCTCATTTTGTTTATTTTTTCCAATGTTTTAGGAAAAGATATACTCAATAAAATCGGGTATAAGAAAGGTATTATTTACGGACTTCTTATTTCTGTGGTAGGTGCATTGTTAATTATCCCTTCTGCCAATGCCAATTCATTTCCTGCTATTTTAGCATCGTTTTTTGTAGTGGCACTTGGTTTTTCATTGCAACAAACTGCTGCTCAACCTTTTGCTATTTCATTGGGTGATCCATCGACGGGTTCGCACCGTTTAAATTTAGGCGGAAGTATCAACTCATTAGGTACCACACTTGGCCCTATTATTGTGAGCTTTTTCTTATTTGGCACTGCCGATAGTAAAGCTGCAGTTGTTACTGTTACCAACATCAATATTTTATACATGATTGTTGCGGGTGTGTTTGCAGCAGTGGCATTATTTTTTGCATTCTCTAATTTACCGGACGGCAAAAACGATGAAGCATTTGAAAAAGCAAACAAAGCATCTTCTTCTTTACTTATGATGACACTTTTAATTGGCGCTATCATTGTGGTAGGTCAATTGACAGAAGTTCCAAAACTTACTTTATTACTACTTTCATTAGTTGCTGTTGTTGGTATTTTATTTTATTCAAACAATAGTGCAATCAAAAATAATGATGGCTGGGGTGCTATGAAATATCCACAATTAATTTATGGTATGATTGGCATATTTGTATACGTAGGTGTTGAAGTAACCATTGACAATAACTTTGGTGCTTTACTAAAAACACCTGGCTATTTAACAGACTTAGGACTTGATGAAAGTCAAATCTCTAAATACATTTCATTGTATTGGGGAAGCCTTATGATTGGCAGATGGACCGGTGCCATTAGTGTTTTTAATTTAAAAGGAACGCTTAAAACCATCATGATGATTGTGGTTCCATTTATTGCATTTGGCGTTGTACTTGGCGTGAGTCAAATTTATGGCAACGATGTAAGTGACTTATATGGCTATGCTGTATTTATTGCGATCGCAGTTGCTGCATTTTTCTATGGTCAAGAAAAGCCTGTTAAAACATTACTTGCTGTATCTGTACTTGCTGCTACTTGTATGATTGTAGGTGTATTTACTACAGGTATTGTATCGGTGTATGCATTTATGGCAGGTGGATTATGCTGCTCTGTAATGTGGCCTTGTATTTTCTCGTTAAGCGTAGGAGGATTAGGAAAATATACCAGCCAAGGATCTGCATTTTTAATTATGATGATTTTGGGTGGTGCCATTATTCCACCATTACAAGGTGCCATTGGAGATATGTCTGCGGTAGGCATGCATAAATCTTACTTATTAGCTGCTGCAGGATTTTTATTTTTAGCGTATTTAGCACTTAAACAAAAAGCAGTATTAAAAACACAAGGCATCGATTTTGATGCGCAGGTTAGTGGTGGTCACTAATTGGACAAAATAGTTTTGAACGAAATTGAAATAACAAACATGTTAAATAACACGAGCGCATTAGAGGCATTAGCAATAGGCATTGACATTGGAGGAACCGGTACCAAATTTGGTATTGTAGACCGCGTAGGAAACGTTTTATTTTCCAGTGAAATAGCTACACGTAAACACAGCGATGTTCATGACTTTATTGATGAACTCTACAATGAGCTTAGTAAGTTAATTGACAATGTTGGCGGCATAGGCCGTATTAAAGGGATTGGAGTGGGCGCACCCAATGGAAACTTTTACACAGGAACCATTGAGTACGCCCCCAACCTTCCTTGGAAGGGTATTATTCCACTTGCGCGCTTGATGGAAGATAAATTTAAAATCCCTGTGGTATTAACCAATGATGCCAACGCGGCAGCTATTGGTGAAATGATGTATGGTGCCGCACAAGGCATGAAAGATTTTATCATGATTACCCTTGGCACAGGCGTGGGTAGCGGTATTGTTGCCAATGGAAAATTAATTTATGGTCACGATGGTTTTGCTGGAGAATTAGGCCATACCACCATCATACCAAATGGTAGACTACACGAAGGCACTGGTAAAAGAGGTTCGTTAGAATCTTATGCATCCGCAACGGGTGTTCGATTAACGACCTTAGAAATTCTAGAAAAAAGTAGCGAACCAAGTTCATTACGATCTATTCCATCCGATCAAATTGATTCTAAAAAAGTATATGAAGCGGCGATTGCAGGCGATGCGGTAGCTAAACAAATTTTTGAATCTACGGGTGCTATTTTAGGTGCTGCCCTAGCCAATTTTGTTATGTTTTCAAGCCCAGAAGCAATCATATTATTTGGCGGCTTAACAAAAGCTGGCGACTTAATATTAAAGCCTACCAGAGAAAGCATGGAAGCGAACCTCATTCAAATTTTCCAAAACAAAGTGAAAATTTTAGTGAGTCATTTAAAAGAATCAGACGCTGCAATCCTTGGTGCATCAGCTCTTGCATGGGATCTCAAATAAGAACCTTACAAGCACTTCAAATAAGATTTGAAATAAATTAGCGAATTGTAAATACGGCTGGCACTGGACGTTGCCCTTCTTTATCTGAAGGCTTAATGGTTTCTTTTCCATTAATCAGTAAACAACTACTTCCACCACCATCTAAATTGATGGCTTCAACACAACCTATCTCTTTTAGCAGACCTGCCATTTGGGTGAGTGTTAAACCATCGGCCCTACCCGGAAAACGGCCTTCGCAAACAAACATAATAAGTTGGTTGTTGGCCGTATAACCAACTGCTGTTCGGGGGTGCTTATCTAATATCGCTTTACCAGCAAATTTTAATTCTTCGTTGTTGGTGATTTTAAGTTCACCATCTTGTAATAAAACAGGACCACCACCAATGGCCGTTTTTATTTTCCACTTTTTAAAGTTCCCTTTCGAAAGCATCTCTTTTGCAGGAACATCTGCAACCGAATCTTTAAACATAGGAACCACCGTTTGCGATGCGTAAACATGGGCATCTGCAGTATCTGTGTACACCCATGCAACATCTGGCTTATTAGATTTTGAAATACCTAAAGCAGCACCATACACATGCCTGTAGGTAAGGGTATCTTTTCCTTTACCAGGAAGTGAATGCAAATGATAAGATTTGATTGCACCATTATCAACCACCAAATTTAAATTTGAATTGTGTGCAAATTCAAAAAAGGTTGCATTCATTACAAGTAGTGGCTTACTTAAAATAGAATCGTAATATTTTTGTGGCGTGTAACGCTTGCCATTTCCAACTGCTGTAGATAAAGCATGGGTTTTATCTTTTAAATCGAAGCTAACATAATAAGCAATATTGAGTTTGCCATCTATCGCATCCGTGGTTTTATAAACGTGCATTGAAGCTGGCAGTGGACCAAAATCTGCGTCTACATTTGTCCATTGAACTTGCGCATTTGTTATTGTAGAAAACAACAACAACAGGATTATATAGAGGGTGTTTTTCATACGCTTTTTTCGGATAACCATTTTTCTTTACCCCAGCCCTTTATCACGTGCTTTTCACTATGGTAAGACGAGCGAACTAGTGGACCACTTTCTACATAGTCAAAACCAATTTGATAACCAATCTCTCTTAGTTCGGCAAACTCATCGGGGTGAACAAAACGTTGTACGGCTAAGTGTTTTTTTGTAGGCTGTAAATATTGACCAAGCGTTAATACATCACAACCCACATTTACCAAATCTTTCATGGATTGAACCACTTCCTCTTTGGTTTCACCAAGTCCAAGCATCATGCCTGTTTTGGTGCGCATGCCTCCTTTTTTTAAGGTTTCGAGTACCCCCAATGATCGGTGGTATTTAGCTTGTACACGCACTTGACGTGTAAGTCTTTCTACAGTTTCCATATTATGGCTAATGACCTCAGGTGCAGCATCAATAAGTCGCTGTATTTGATCAGGAATGCCTTTAAAATCCGGTATGAGGGTTTCAAGTGTCGTGTCAGGTGTTAAAGCTTTAACGGCTTTAATCGTGTTGTACCAGATGGTAGAACCACCATCTTTTAATTCATCTCTATCTACACTGGTGATAACTGCATGCTTTACTTTCATTAAATGAATGGCTTCTGCCACGCGCTGAGGTTCGTCAAAATCTACGGGAGCTGGACGCCCGGTGGCCACCGCGCAAAATCCGCAACTACGGGTACACACATTCCCAAGTATCATAAATGTTGCTGTTCCTTCACCCCAACACTCTCCCATATTAGGACAATTGCCACTTTCGCAAATAGTATGAAGTTTATGGGTGTCTACGAGACCTCTTACGTGCTTGTAACTTTCACCAATAGGCAGTTTTACACGCAACCAGTTGGGCTTTTGTATTTTAGAAGTAGTGGGATCTATTTTAGGTACAACGGGTAATTCTTGCATGAAACAGTAATTCTAAATGATTGCTTGAGCTGCAAAAATAGGTCACTTTCGCTTACCAAATGTGACAGAAATATAGGCGTTAAAAAAGAGGCTTTTTTCCGGATTTAGGAGCATAATTGGCATCTTTTTGGAAAAATAAGTGGCTTTTAAACCCACTTCAAGCGCAGACACCATTTCATTGTAACGGCCATAGTCGAAACGAAGGGCGCCCTTTACATGCCCACCTGGCACAAACTGCATTTCATTGAAACCTTTTCCAAAGGATGATTTTCCTAAAATAATGGTAGGATCCAAAAATAAATTGTCGTTGTTGGCATATTTGATATCCTCTTGCTTACGCGTTGTCGGATTTTGTATTTGCAAATAATATGGTTTTAATAAACCTGCACTTACACCGCCACCATAAATGGCAGAAACAGCAACGCCATTTTTATTTCCTTTTCCGCCAATTAATTTTTGTTGACCAAAGCCAAGCTTAACGTCATACAAATTATTTTGTTTACCATAAATATAATTGGACACAATGATAAAGCCTTGTATAGAACTTGCAGTTGGTGTTTTTTCTTCTTTAGGATGCTTGTGCTCCCCTACTTCAATCCACCACAAATTTGTTTTAGTGATTGATTTGTATTTTCCTTTTTCATAAAATACACTCCAGCCATCGGTATTAAAATGTATACCTTGTGTTATTTGTTTTTGATAAATTAAAGCGCCCTCTTCTTCTTGCTTGATGAGTTGATTTATTTTTTCGCGGCGTTCATTTTTTAAACGAATTTTTTCTTGTTGTGCCGCAGATAATTTTTGCTGTTGGGCAACACTCATGCTTACAAAAAATAAGCTCGCAAATAGGGTAACCCCTATTTTTTGAAGGCTGGGGGCCATAAATTCTATTTTCTTCACGCTCGTTTGATTAGTTCCTTGTAAATTTAAGGCAAAATTGAACCAATGACTTCACAAATTATTTATAAAACTAAGTTAAGAACCGAAGCTACACATATTCAAAGCGGCACCACCATCGAAACAGACGCCCCCACAGATAATCAGGGCAATGGCGAACGGTTTTCACCTACCGATCTAGTGGCCACTGCACTGGCTACTTGCATGGTTACCACCATGGGAATTAAAGCGCAAAGCATGGGCATTGCACTCGATGGCACCACTGCAGATGCTACCAAAATAATGGTGAGCGACCCACGCCGTATTGGGAAAATAATTGTGCACATCAAATTCCCAGAAACCCTGCAGGTAGATGAAAAAACAAAAGAGATTTTGGAAAAAGTGGCAAGAACCTGCCCAGTAGAGCGCACATTACATCCAGATGTGGAACTTGAATTTAGCTTTACTTGGCCTGCATAAAAAACGGCACAACAAAACAACAAAACGGCAAAAAATAATATTACTACAACATTGTTTGTAGTGCCTGCATCACCCTGCTTACCGGAAGCCCCATCACATTGTAAAAATCACCTTCCACCGATTTGATGCCCACTACACCAATCCATTCTTGAATGGCGTATGCACCGGCTTTGTCGTAAGGCTTGTACTTGTCTACATAAAAAGTGATTTGTTCGAGTGTGAGGGCATGAAAATGCACCGTGGTAATATCAGAAAAAGATTTTTCATTTGCCCCATCTAATAATACCACACCCGTTATTACACGGTGCGTTTGACCGGCTAATTTTGACAATATTTGAATGGCATCTTCTCTACTTGAAGGCTTACCAATAATTTCATTTCCTAAAACCACAATGGTATCAGCAGCAATAACAAGTTCGTTGCCTGATAGTTCCGCTGCTACCCCCAGTGCTTTTTGACGTGCAATATGCACGGGCACTTCTTCTACAGCAAGATCTGCTGGATAGCTTTCATCGGTGGGTTTTACCATTACTTCAAATGAAACCTCGGCCCATTCGAGTAATGTTTTTCGGCGGGGAGAACCAGAAGCCAGTACAATTTTTTTACTCATATTTTTTATAGATAATACCTAAAAAACACCATCGATACAATACCCGTAAGCATCACAATTTTAATCACGGTACTAAGTTTACCAAAATCTTTTTCAGTTTGTGCAGAAATTAATTTTACAAACACCCAAATTAATGGCGCAATAATAGCAAGCATACAATAAACAATACTTTCCCACCAACCCATGGGTATCACATACAGCTGAACTATAATAAGCACGGCAATTAACACCACTAACCACACTGCCACAAATACTTTAGTGGCGGTTAGCCCCCAAACAATAGGAATGGTTCGGCAACCATATTTTGCATCACCCACCCTATCTTCTACATCTTTAATGACTTCCCTAATTAAAGAAATAATAAAAGCAAATGAGGCGTATAAAATAGTGAGTCTAAAAAAACGAATTTCGTTGGCACCTGATGCCAATACTTTATTTAATTGAAGTGGCGCTTTTGAAAAAAACAAAATAAGCAGCACCCAGGCTGTTAAAAATGAGATCAGCAAATTGCCGATAAGCAACTGCTTTTTGAAATTGGTTGAATACACCCACAATAAAACAATGCACATCATGTTGGCGAAAACCAAATACCAATATTGTTGTATCGGAAGCGCATAGGCTGTAAAAAATAAACCCAACATGCTTAACACCAAATGAAAAAATATAACCCAGCGTCTACTGATAGAAACATTGACCACCACTTTGCTTGGCTTGTTAATTTGATCTATGTTTAAATCAAAATAATCATTGATACTATTGCCTGCCGCCGCTATAAGCACAGAGGCTAGTACAATCAACCAAAACTGTTGTAGTTGCGCTGGCGAAGAAGGACCATAAATTCTTTGGTAAATACAAAACTCAAATAAAAATTGAGTGAGTACAATAAACACCAAATTGCTTGCACGAATAAGCGTTAAAAAAGCAGTAATTTTTTTCATGCAAATAATTTAATGGCATTGATAGAACACGAATAATAGAATAATTATTGAGCACGCACAGCGGTATCTTCACTCCAATCGCCTCTTACACGCATAATTTTTTCAATCAAATCACGCACGCAACCTGCTCCACCATTCAGGGGTGATACATACGCTGCCAATGATTTAATTTCTACAGCAGCGTCTGCAGGGCAAGCAGGTAATCCAACTTCTTTCATCACGTCATAATCCGGCATATCATCACCCATATAAGCAGTGTTGGCAGCTTCTACATTATTCAGGATTAGATATTCTTTTAGAACGGATAATTTATCCTGCACTTTCATATACACATCAGTGATACCTAATTTTTGAAGTCGGTCTTTGACCTCCGCAGAATCTCCTCCAGAAATTACAGCAATATGATAGCCTTTTTTAACCGCTAATTGTAAAGCGTAGCCATCTTTGATATTCATGCGTCTTACCATCAGTCCACCCGGCATTACAAGTAATGTGCCATCGGTTAAAACACCATCCACATCAAGTACAATGGTATTTATATTTTTAAACTGATGTAGCATTCAAATTATTTTTGATTGTCTCTCCACTCATACACCCAAGCACTCTGAATCATTTCTAAATGACCTTCGGTACTTTGCTCTCTGGTGCCTACAAAATTGGGTGTTTCTAAAATCCATTCTAACAAATCAGTAAAACGAATTCTATAAATTTTTGCCTCGGTAAAATCATCACCAAAACGCTCGTATAATTTCATGGCAATATCTTCATGATCTGCCCAATGTATTGGTGGTTCAAAATGACTCATAGCTGTATTTAATAAAGTAAGTTACAATTAATATTATTCGCCCAAAAACTGTGTCTGGTCTGGAAGGGTAATTTCGATGGTTCCGGTACCTGCTTGTAAAACACACTGACAACCAAGCCTAGAATTAATACGAGGATTTACCGCTCTATCAATAAAATCTTCTTCTCTGTCAGACAATTCTTCTAGATGCTCCATGCCAGCATGTACGTACATATGACAAGTACTACAGGCACAAACGGCTCCGCAGTTATGATGCAGCTCAATACCATTATCCAAACATACTTCCAATAAACTTTGATCCGGCTCAATATTCGTTAGGGTTACCGGTTCTAATCCTTTCTGTTCAAATTTTACGTGTAGGGTGTACATATATAGAGGCTTTGGAGCGCAAAAGTATTTCAAAAATGTGGGTAGACGCATTTCGTGGAACAATTTATGTAGCGAAAAAGGAAAAAATTATGCACGGGAGGTCATTATCTTTGCACCATGAAAATGAAATTGGGTCAGCGCTTACTCATTGGCTATTATAAAAATAAATTAAGGACACTCAGTTATATATCTAAAGAACGTGCCGCAACGGAGGCTTTTCGCTTGTTTTGCACTCCGTATACCAGAAAAATTACGCAAAAACGACCGGCTATTTTTACAAAAGCAGAACAAAAACTGGTTCAGTTTGAAGGACTATCCATAAAAGGCTATGGCTGGCAACCAACAAACCCCACAGGCAAAAAAGTAATGATACTGCATGGTTTTAGCAGTTATGCCTATAAATTCGAGCATTACGTCCCTCTTTTATTACAAATGGGTTATGAGGTAATGGCTTTTGATGCTCCGGGTCATGGAGACAGTGAAGGGAAAATTGTAAACGCCCTTATTTACAAGCGTTTTATATGTCTTGTCAACGAATTGGAAAACGGCATAGATGCTTTTATTGCGCACTCATTTGGCGGACTGGCACTCTCCCTAGCCATGCTTGAACTACCAGGGGCTGCAAGTAAAAAGATGGTTTTAATTGCCCCTGCCACAGAAACAACCTCTGCACTACAGGGTTTTTATACCATGCTTCAGGTAAAACCAGATTTACAAGCGGCCATAGAGGACTATATAATAAGTATGGCTGGTAAGCCCATTACCTATTTTTCGGTAACGCAGGCACTATCGGTTTTGGATACGCCTAGCTTATGGATTCATGATAAAAAAGACCGCATTTGCCCGTTTTCTGATACATTACGGGCACAAGCAAGCGCCAAGGCCCACCAAGAATTTTTTATTACAGAAGGACTTGGACATAACAAAGTCTATAGAGATCAAGGAGTTATGAAAAAAATTGGGGCTTATTTGAACCCCCATACCTAGGGTTTTAGGGGTTGTTTTTACCCCATTTTGGAGTAAGTTTTTTTGTGTTTTCAAGGTTTCAACTAATATTGCAGCTACATGGCAAAGAATTTATTGATTGTTGAGTCCCCGGCAAAGGCCAAAACCATAGAGAAGATCTTAGGGTCTGATTTTGAGGTAAAAAGCTGTTATGGCCATATTCGTGACCTAGATAAAGGGGATAAGGGTATAGATATTCAGAAGCAATTTCAACCACACTATATTGTCCCAGACGAGAAGGAAAGAGTGGTGAAAGAACTTAGACAAATTGCAAAAAAATCTGGCGAAGTTTGGCTTGCATCGGATGAGGACCGTGAAGGAGAAAGTATTAGTTGGCACCTTGCCGAAGTACTTGGTTTAAACCCGGCTACTACCAAGCGTATTGTATTCCATGAAATTACAGCACCCGCTATAAAAAAAGCAGTACAAAATCCACGTTTTATTAATATGGATTTAGTAGATGCACAACAAGCAAGAAGGGTGCTTGACCGTTTAGTAGGTTTTGAACTCAGCCCCGTTTTATGGCGTAAAATAGGCATGCAAAAAAGTTTAAGTGCAGGTCGTGTACAAAGTGTTGCTGTACGTTTAATTGTAGAAAGAGAAAGAGAAATCAATCAATTTATTCCTGAAAGTAGTTATAAAATTGAAGCCCTTTTTACTGCATTAGATGTCAACAAAAAAACGGTTTCATTTAAAGCAGAAGGACCTTCCAAAGTAAATACACAAGAATCGGCAAACGATTTTTTATCCAGTTGCAAAGGCGCAAGCTATACGGTAGATGACGTAACAGTAAAACCCACCAAACGCACACCAGCAGCACCTTTTACTACTTCTACTTTACAGCAAGAAGCGTCTCGAAAATTAGGCTATGGTGTAAGTAAAACCATGCTACTTGCGCAAAAATTATATGAAAGTGGTAAGATCACTTACATGCGTACCGACAGTATCAATTTAAGTGATACTGCGATGGCTGATATACACAAAGAAGTAGAAAGTAGCTATGGTGCTAATTATTATCAGCCTAGAAAATACAAGAATAAAAACGAAAACGCACAAGAAGCGCACGAAGCCATCAGACCTACCTATATGAATAACAAAACGGTAGCAGATGAAGAAACAAGACGCCTCTATGAACTGATTTGGAGAAGAACCATTGCCTCTCAAATGAGCGATGCAGCTTTTGAAAAAACAGTTGCGAAAATTAATATTTCTACCAACAAAGAACAGTTAACTGCGTCGGGTGAAGTACTCAAATTTGACGGTTTCTTAAAAGTATATTTAGAAGGTAAAGACGACGAAGACGATGATGACACCGAAGGCATTTTACCGCCACTCGCAGCAGGTCAAGTGATTGATTTTGCAGAGATGACAGCCACCGAAAAATTTTCACGTCCAGGTGCTAGATACACGGAAGCATCGCTTGTAAAAAAGATGGAAGAATTAGGCATTGGTAGACCTTCTACCTACGCCCCTACCATCTCTACAATCATCAAACGTAATTATGTAGAAAAGAGAGATAAAGAAGGTGTTAAACGCCTTTCTAACCTGCTTATTCTGCGTAAAAATAATAACATCGAAAAAGAAATTGTTGCTGAAAACACCGGTGCCGAAAAATCTAAACTGTTCCCCACAGATTTAGGTATGGTGGTAACCGATTTTCTAAAACAGCACTTCGAAAAAGTAATGGATTACGGTTTTACAGCAAAAATTGAACAGGAGTTTGATGAAATTGCTGCAGGTAAAACCAAATGGAAAAGCATGATAGCATCTTTCTACACGCCATTCCATGAAAATATTGAACATACACTCGAAAATGCAAATAGAGCTGTAGGTGAAAGAGAACTAGGTTTTGATGAAGCCACCGGCAAAAAAGTAATTGCCAGAATGGGACGCTACGGCCCGATGGTTCAAATTGGACATCAAGACGAAGAGGAAAAACCAAGATTTGCTAAATTAAAAGCAGACCAAAGCATCGAAACAATTACCATGCAGGAAGCAATGGAATTATTTTCATTGCCACGCGTACTGGGTACTTACAACGACATGGAGCTTTCTGTTAACGTTGGTAGATTTGGTCCTTATATTAAATTAGGCGAACAATTTATATCCATTCCTAAAGGCGAAGACCTCCACACCATGGATATAGATAGAGCCATTGTACTGCTTGGCGAAAAGGAATTAGCCGAAGCACCAATTGCCCACTATAAAGAACTCCCTGTAACGAAAGGAAAGGGCCGTTTTGGACCGTTTATTAAATGGGACGGCATCTTTATCAATATTCCTAGAGCCTACGATTTTGACAACCTCAGCGACGCAGATATCAATGAGTTGATCGAAAAGAAATTAGAAAAAGAAGCAAATAGGTATATCCAAAACTGGCCTACCGAAAAAATTAGTATCGAAAATGGTAGATGGGGTCCATTTATCAAGTTTAATAAAAAGATGCTAAAGCTTGGGCGTAAAGCAGATGGTACAAAATATGAAGCAGCAGATTTAGCCGGTGTAGACCTCGAAACGGTTAAAGCCATGATTGAACTTCAGGTACCAGGTGCATTTAGCAAGAAAGCCAAAGCTCCAGCTAAAAAATCTGCAACGAAAGCAGCTACCAAAAAGGCTGCTCCCAAAAAAGCTGCGGTAAAAAAACCTAGCACTAAAAAATAAAGCTTACGCTCTACCCATGTCACGTAAAAAATGTACGTGGGCTAAAACGGCTCTGCGCATAGTAGGATACTCAATGTATTGTAGATGAAACTCCGCGCATACATTTTTTACAATCTCACTAATGGCAGGATAATGCACGTGTGATATTTTAGGAAATAAGTGGTGTTCGATTTGAAAATTAAGACCTCCTACTAACCAGCTAATCAATTTGTTTTTAGTAGCAAAATTAGCCGTTGTTTTAATTTGGTGCGCAGCAAACTCGTCGGGCAATTTGTTGCTATCATCAACAACTGGAAAATCAGTGTGCTCTACGGTATGAGCCAATTGAAACACTATACTTAATACAAAGCCTGCAAAAGTTGTCATCACTAAAAACCCTACCAACCACTTCACCCAGCCCAATAAAGCAATTGGTAAAATAACAAATACAGCAGCATGGTAAAGTTTTACCACCCAAAATTCGATATGGTCTTTGATTTCCATTTTTTTAAGTGGCACCGATCCAATTTTTTGAGAGAAGTATTTTTTATAGTCTGCAAAAAATATCCAAAAAATATAAAGCAGCATATACAAAAACCAAAAATAGATATGTTGAAATTTATGCAGGCCGTACTTTTTTTGTGTTGGTGCCATACGCATTAAAATACCCACTTCGATATCGTCATCTACGCCATCTACATTGGTAAATGTGTGGTGGATCATTACGTGTTTCATTTTCCACATAAAACGGTTGGCGCCTAACAAGCTAATTGAAGAAGCTGCAATTTTATTGAGCCATTTATTGGTACTAAAGCTACCGTGACTTCCATCGTGCATCACATTAAATCCTATAGCTGCTACAAGACCACCCATTACAATACACTCTACAAGTGCTACCCACCAAATTGGTGTAAAAAATACCACATGCAAATACACTACAATCAGTGCTAAAATCATGACAATGGCTTTGGTAAATAACCCAGGTGTTCCAGTGGCATCAATCCCCTTTTCGTCAAAATAAGCTTGAACGCGTTTTTTTAATTCGGCGTGCAATGAATCTTTAGTAGCAGGAAATTTAGGTGAAGTATAAGTAGTAGACATGTACGGTTTTTAAAATTGATTACACAAGTTAACACTTAATTGGTTCCCTAATGCAATGATGTGCATAAATAGCAGTGCCCCTATAACCCATTTCCACAATTAGCTAAGGGAACGTTAAACAAAACAAATTAGTATGTCATCATAATGCGTTGTTTCCCACAGCACTGAATAACTAAATAGTGATGGTTTGTCTAATTTTATTTTAGTTTGGGTAAGATTTAGCAGCAACATGGAGCAAACAAAAGAGATCAAAGCCCTTTTTACCCTTATTGACGATCCAGACGAAGAAATATATTCTAGTATTTCTCAAAAAATTGTTGCCTATGGTAAAGGTATAATCCCTAACCTAGAACATTTATGGGAAACGACATTATCCGAAGACGTTCAACAAAGAATTGAAGGGATTATTCAAAAGCTCCATTTTTCTGATTTACGCCAAGATATCATTCAATGGAAAGATACTGAGCCACATGATTTATTATCAGGTGCGCTCCTATTAGGTAAATTAGAATATCCCGATTTCACAGCAACAAGTGCGCTTCAAGATTTAGAAAAAATGAGACGCAACATTTGGCTGGAGCTCAATAGTTTTTTAACACCTCTTGAACAAGCCAATGTATTAACCAGTATTTTATACAAGTATTATAAGCTAACTGGCAACGAAGTTGATTACAAAAACCCAGACGATTTTTTTGTACATAAAGTACTTGAAACAAAAGTGGGGAACGCCATGAGTAACGGAATTATTTACCAAACCTTGTGCGAGCAATTAGACATACACGCAAAGCTTATTAATATTCCCAAACAATGCATCCTTGCATTTTATCATTCGGACTACGAAGAAACCCATTACATTGGTAACCCCCAAGATAAAATACATTTTTACATAGACGCTACCA
The DNA here is from genome assembly GCA_018971025.1 of Bacteroidota bacterium. Taxonomy (GTDB): domain Bacteria; phylum Bacteroidota; class Bacteroidia; order Chitinophagales; family Chitinophagaceae; genus Sediminibacterium. The sequence continues at coordinate 51,317 of JAGWVE010000005.1, forward strand.
ATGGCAATGCATTTTCGCACGCCGACATTGATAGCTATTTTGAGCGTATCAATACAACACCCAAACCTTTTCACTTTAAAGCACAACAGCCCACTAGCACACTTTCTATTTTATTAGAGGAACTTAGTAAATGCTATGGTAGAAATTCAAAAGCACACAAGCAGGCATCCATTACTGAATTGATTGAATTACTGCAAGCAAAAAGTTAATTGTATGCAACCAGAAACAGAAATAGAGGTTGTTACATTTGCCTATTACGATAGCCCTATTGGTATTTTAAAAATTGGTGGCACCGACTTATACATAACGGAAATTAGCTTTGCAGACAAAGAAAATGAGCCTGCTTCAAACACCGCAGAACCCTCTCCGCTCATACACCGCTGTATCGAACAGCTCATTGAATATTTTACAGGAACTAGACAAGTTTTTGATATTCCATACCATCAATCCGGAACAGCATTTCAAGAAAAAGTATGGGCCAAGCTAGCCGAAATTAATTACGGTAACACCTATAGCTATGGCGACCTTGCAAAAAAATTAGGCGACCCAAAAGTCATTAGAGCTGCCGCAGCCGCCAACGGAAAAAATAAATTAATGATTTTGGTACCCTGTCACAGGGTTATTGGTGCTGACAGGTCGCTTGTGGGTTATGCAGGAGGCATGCCAAAAAAGAAATGGTTATTACAACATGAATTTAGAATTAAACATGGTGTACAAACCTTGTTTTAACGCATAGTTCACTTACTGCAAGTGAACACCTGAAAATCCAAAAGGAAGTAAATCTGCAGCTTTTTCTATCACATACAATTCGCCCGTTTCTCCGCCTAAAATTAGTCGTATAGACTGGTTTACGATTGATTCATATTCGGCGATGGCCTGTCTACACATACCACAAGGTGCAATTGGAATATTATTACCGCCTCTTTCATTGTGATAGGTAATGGCCATAGTAATGATGGGCACTTTAGATTGCAACGTAGAAGCGGTACTTAGTAAAACGCGCTCGGCACAAATACCTATTGGGTAACTCGCATTTTCTTGATTGCTGCCTTTTATGATTTCACCATTTTGTAAAACAGCTGCTGCGCCTACCTTAAATTTAGAATACGGCGCATGCGCAAGTGACAACGCTTCCCTCGCCTGGGTAAATAGCATTTGATCTTGTAAAGAAAGTGCATCAAAAGATGCAAAAACTTGATAGGAAAATTGAACAGTTTGTTTTTGCATATTGATGATTAAGTGCTACTGAATAAAGTTAAATAATCGCTTCCATCTTGGACCGTTTTCCCAACTAAGCCAAATTAAAGAAGCCTTTCCAACGATATGTGTTTCTGGCACAAAGCCCCAAAATCTGCTATCTTGGCTGCGATGACGGTTATCTCCCATCATCCAATAATAATTATAGTGCGGTGTATAGGTTGTTGCTGGTTTACCGTTAATGATAAACTGTCCGTTTTGTACAGCAAATGTATTGTGCTCATAATTTTCAATTAAACGCTGGTACATCGAAATGTTAGCAGCTGTTAATTGAATGGGCTTCCCTTTTTTGGGAATTTCAAACGGACCAAAATTATCTATGGTCCAAGGGAAATTTACTTCATCATTAGGGAATGTGATACCCGCATAATTTTCGATATACTGGGTAACAGATTTTACATTCGGTAATGTTTTTAATATAGCAGCTTCTGCAGGTGTTACATTAAATTTAAAAGAGCTGTCCGATAAAGCATCAAGCTGTCCTTTGGTGTCTTCTACATCAATGTTAAACGTTTCTTTTAAATAGGTAGGATCAAATGGCGTTTTGTTGGTAACAACAATGTATTCTGTTTGTGAAGCCGGTGGAACATAAGCGGGTTGGTTGTTTACAAATAACACACCATTTTTGATTTGCAATACATCGCCCCCAACACCTACACAACGCTTGATGTAATTGTCCGTTTTATCCATGGGATGCACCAGAATAGGAAACTCTGATTGCAACATTTCACGGTTGCCTTTAAAAGTATAACGAAGCTCATCGTAATAAGGTCGTTTACTTCCATAGTCAGGTAAATTGATAATGGTATCGCCCGTAGGAAAATTAAATACAACTACATCGTTTCTTTTAACATCCGTAAAAGCGGGCAAACGCTTATAAGGCACTTGAATACAGGTAGAATAAGAAGGTGCCGTAACAGAAAACGGCATGGTATTGTGTACGAAAGGAAATGATATAGGTGTTTGCGGCATACGCGCACCATAACTCATTTTATTAACAAACAAAAAGTCATTAACGAGTAAGGTTTTTTCCATACTCTCTGAAGGAATTACATAGGCTTCAAAAACAAAAGTTCTAATTAGGGTTGCTGCAACAATAGCAAATACACCGGCGTCGATCCACTCACGTGCACCTGATTTGTGATAATGTGTTAAGGCGTCTTCGCCATACCATTTGGTATTTTTAGAAAAGCCAATAAAAGGAAGATAAATGAATGGTAAAAAAACAAGCAATGCATGATCCAATAGGCTTACTTTTTTAAAGTGCATTACATAAATAATAGTAATCCAAATCGTAATGAATTGACCAACAATAGGAATCAATTGTAACCAAAACCAATGTTTTTTAATACCGGTAAGTTCTACCATCTGGTAGGTATTGTAAAATGGCACAAAAGCCTTCCATCCTTCAATTTTTGATTTATTAAATAAGCCATACACCCCCACATGCCAACCTAGCACACCCACAATAAATAATAAAAGTCCGGTCATAATGTTTTCTTTTTAACTATAACAAAAATATCCTTTTAGCACCCACATTGGCAATTTAACTGTTAAAACTTTGTATAAAACGTGATATTTGGTTGTGGAAGGCGAGAAAAGGCAATTTTAAGCTGTTTAACGGCTTTTTTTAATGAGTTGAGCAGTTATGCCAACCAATAAGCTTTGAGGGGCTGCTGGGTTGTAATAGCGCTTCCCAGCGGCATTGATATCATTACCCAAACTATAGGCGGTATTTAACAAATTGTCAATAGCCATAAAATAACGTATGGCTTTATGATGATAAGACACACCCATTTGCACAAGTGAATACGCAGGTGCATATACATCATTTGCATCTGTTAGGGGTACTGCAGATAATGTTTGAAGCGTTGCAAATGCAGAGAGCTTTTTTTGGTAACTATAATCGATGGATACAACCGTTTGATTTTTTGCGTTTCCGGTTACCTCTTTTCCATCATAGCTTATGCCAGCCTGTACATAATGCACAAAACGATAAGGCTGATAAGCGTATCCCATTTTACAATTGAGCTGATGCAAATTGTTGGCGATTACTTTATACGTCAATTCCATTTCTACACCATTTTGCTTAACAGAACCTGCATTTACAAAATACTCGACACCACTATTTGTATTTTGACGCACAATGGCATCCTGCACATTAAAATGATACACCGATAACGTGTAAGCGAGTTTGCCATGCGCTGCAACGCCTTTTATACCCCCTTCTATATTCCAACCAAATTCGGGCGCAAGTGTCGTGTAAAATAAACCATCGGAAGGTCTAATTTCTGCAAGTGTGGGTGGCGAAAATCCTTTTGAAATTTGCACATATATATTGGTGTGTGGCGTTAGTGCATAAGATACGCCAAGTTGCGGCGCCAATAAACCGGTATTGGCTTTAGATGCTGGAGGCAATGTATTATTAGAGGTACGAACGTAATTGTAACGCATATATGCATCACTAACGCCAAGTTCAAAAAACCATCGATTGTTTACACGAAACGAGGCATTCAAAAATAAAAAACCTTGCTTTGTAGTTACATCATCAGCAAATTGTAAGGTATCAATGATTCCTTTTTTGTTTCCATAATTATGAATCAGCGCATGTTGCATTTGCCACTCTCCACCCATTACAATTTTTATAGTACCAAATGCTGGATGTGCATCATACGTAATATGACTGCCCGTACTTATATTTTTTTCGTTCCTTGTTTCGTAATTGGTAATAAATGGATTTTTAAAATTCGTTTGAGCTGTGAGTATGAAATTTTCCCAGGTGAGCTTTTTAGAAAACTGATACTGGTGTCGCACACTACCTAGGAGGGTTTTATTAAATACGGCTGTTTGTTGCGTAACGGCACCCGGTAGCACCGAGGTTGCTTGCCTTGCCCATGTAGGATTTTGCTGCATTTGTGCGAGCGTTAAACCGCCTGGCGTTTGGTACATGAGATTGGTAAATAACAAAGTAGTATTTAGCAATTGCTTATTGGTTGTTACACTTGTAAGCCAGGTAATATTTTTTTTATTTGTAGCGGATTGTTCACGCCACCCCTTAGACGATTCGTTTGATACAAAAAAAGTTTGTTGTACTTTTTTGTTTTTGAATGTTACACGCAGGTCTTGTCCAAAAAGTCCAAAACTACCTCCCCTACTATTTGCAAGCACACTTGATCTTGTAAATGAATCGAGCGCAAAATTTGATTGCAGCAGCACTGCACCTCCAGTACCAAGGCCGTATGAGGCACCTACTGGACCTTTCATAATGTCGATGCTACCTATCAGCGAAGTTGGCAGGATATTTAAGTAGGTATTACCTGTTGGATCTGTAAATGGAATTTGATTCCAATAGATTTTAACATTGCGAATACCAAATGGTGATCGAAGAGAACTACCCCTAATAGACAATCTATAACTAGCTGGCGAACGCTGTTCCATTTTAACGCCAGCAATACTATTGATTGCGGGAAGTAGGGTTGCGTTTATTTCTTGGGTTAATACTTTTGAAGATAAATGCGCAACTGAAACTGGAATGTTTTGACTAATTGTTTTTGAACGAAAAGCAGTAACAAAGACACTGTCTAAATTACTAATGGCACTATCCTTTTGAAGGGATTGTGCCATTAATACATGAGATATTAAACAAACAAAAAATAATAACAGATGCCTTTTCCAAAATTTGTTGAGGCACATATTACACTATTTGCGTTGGTGCATCATTTCTTTAGCAAGCTTCACAGTTCTTGAAACATCAGGAATAGCAAGTGCTGTTAAATTTGGCGCATAGTGCATAGGTGCATCGGCACTCGTAATTCTACGAATAGGCGCATCTAAATAATCAAATCCTTCTTTTTGAATGCGGTATGTAATTTCAGAAGATACAGAAGCAAATGGCCACTGCTCTTCAACAATCAATAAACGATTTGTTTTTTTAACGCTATCTAAAATAGTCATCCAATCAAGTGGACGAATGGTACGTAAGTCAACCACTTCAGCGCTAATACCTTCTTTTTCTAATTCTGCAGCAGCTCCTAAAGCAACTTTCATCATTTTATTGTAAGAAACAATCGTAATATCTCTACCAGATTTTTTTACATCGGCTTTACCAAGTGGAATATAATATTCGTCTTCAGGTACGTCACATTTATCGCCATACATCACTTCACTTTCCATAAACATCACTGGATCTTTTTCGTAACGGATAGCTTGCTTCATTAAACCTTTAGCGTCGTATCCATTAGAAGGAGATACCACTTTAATACCCGGAATATTTGCATAATAACTTTCAAAAGCAGTAGAGTGTTGTGCACCAAGTTGTCCTGCACTTCCGTTAGGACCTCTAAACACAATTGGACAACCAATTTGTCCACCACTCATCGCAAGCATTTTAGATGCTGTATTTAAAATTTGGTCCATTGCCAATACAGCAAAGTTCCAAGTCATAAATTCAACAATAGGTTTTAAACCATTTTGTGCAGCACCTACAGCAATCGCAGCAAAACCAAGTTCTGCAATGGGTGTATCAATAACTCTTTTTTCTCCAAACTCGGCAAGCATACCTTGGCTTACTTTATATGCACCATTGTATTGAGCTACTTCTTCACCCATTAAAAAAACAAGCTCATCTCTTCTCATTTCTTCTGACATGGCCTCTCTGAGCGCCTCTCTAAAAGCTATTGAACGCATAGTTGTACGATTGTTAATTGAGTTGCAAAAATAGAGATAATTGGTGATAAAAAAAGCCCCTTACGTAGGTAAGAGGCTTTAATTTTTTATGGTATACCATGGGGTCTAGAATACGTTATAAGCAAAGCTTACATAGTATAGACCTCCGATAGATGGGTTACCCCAACCTGTACGGTAGTATTTGTTTAAGATATTGGTACCACCAATTTTGAATACAGACTTGATAGCAGGGAATTTGTAGCTCATCTGCGCATCGATAGTCTTGTAGCCAGGCATTTCACCAGTACCAAAAGTACCTTCGTAGTTGAAATTGCTAGTTGTTCTGTAAACAACGTTAAATCCATAACGACCGTCTTTACCAAAGCCAGTGTTAGCAAAGCTTAGGTTAGCGCGGTATTTTGAAGTATTGAAATAAGAAACAAAGCCTAAAGGCAAGTCACCAATTACATCAGAGTAAAGGTTAGCGCCTAAAGTAAAGTTTTTAGGTAACAATACGTCTGCAGATGCACCCCATCCTTTTACAGAAACTTCACCTGGTGCGTTTGTAGAAATACTATAACCAATTCTTGAAGATTCAAACAACAAGTTCATTGGATTGTAAGAACCTCTAGACTGGATTACAGTTACACCACTAATAAAGTTTTGGTATTTAGAGCTATAGATATAAGCATCTACTAATAATACTTTTGCAAATAAGCCCTTGTAACCAACCTCAAATGAAGTACTAGACTCTGGCTTGAATTCGCCAAAGTTTTGAACTTTTAATAAAGTTGGGTTTGGAGCACCTGCTAAAGCACTTGCACCAAATGCTTGCACACTTGCAAGTGTGAAGCCTGGGTTACCACTAAAGTTATAGTAGTCACGTAAAATAGGTAAACCACCCATTAAACGTGTTCCACCACCAATTGTTAAATTGATCCACTGATTTTGAGTGGTTGGGAAACGATACGCCGTTTGATATGACACACGAATGTTGTGGTCTTGCTTTAATTTAATTACAGCAGAAGCTCTTGGCGTAAAACGACCCGTAAAGTTGGTGTTTTTATCGTAACGACCAGAGATCGTTACTTTTAAGATATCCTTAAATAATTTTTGAGATAACTGACCATATGCACCAAATTCATTGATATTGATAGCACCAGTTGTATCAGCAAAAATGGTACCGTTAGAATTTAATTGATATTGCTTGGTGTTAAATCCAACTAAGAAATCAGTTCCTGTTTTAGCAAGACCTAATGCATCTGTTAAGTTGTATTGAGCATCTACTACATTGAGTCTAGACTTGTCCATGAACTGACCACCTTCTAAACCATTCATGCCTTGTACTTTTTTACCAATAGGTGTTCTAACAATAGCTTGGAACAATGGATTGTTACCAATAAAGCCTGTAGGACGACCTTGATCAGCAAAAGCACGAGCACTGTTGTGCGCATAAAAACTATTTACACCAGGTGTTGTAATGGCAGTTACATAAGCAGCCATGTACTGAGGATACCAGCTAGAGCTTGGCTTCCATGCTTCGTTAAATGTACGAGCAGCAATGGTTGAGTTAAATGATGAACCAGAATTTTCGTGTGTAGTATATAAACGCACATACCAGTTCTTACTCTTTAATTCAAATTTGAATTGAGACATTTTAAGGTCTTTTAAAGAGTAACGATCAGAACCTGTGTAAACCGTATTACCTGTACCAAAGTTAGCACCAAAAGAGGCTTCAATTTTGTCAGTTAATTTATAGTTTAAGCTACCTGTCATTTTGAAATTAGAAGTTGTAGGATCTACCACGTCTTTTTCGGCGTAACCAGTTCTGCTCACATATTGGGCACCAAATAAATTTCTTGAAGGAGATGCACCAAATAAAATTGGAGAATATCCAGAAGTAACGAGCGCACCAGCACCTACAGCAGTTAAAAATGTATTGTAGTTTGCAAGTGTAGCAGCAGGGTTTGTTGCTAACCAAGAGTTGAATGCAGTTATAGATGCAGCAGGTAAACCCGTTGCGGCGATAACTGATGAAGCAATAGAACTTAAACTTTGTGATGTTTCATCACCATAAAAGTTAACACCATCATAGTTTGGATCAGACTCTCTCCAACCTGGAATAGTCATACCGTTTGGTGTCCCTACGCCTCTCGCATAGTTATTGGTTTGATTTGCTAACCAATCTTGCGCTGTCATATTTTCTGCAGTAAGTTTATAAGCAAATTTGTCATTTACTTTTTTAGCCCAACGAACAGCCCAGTCGCTGTAAGGAGCTGTAGGACGTTGATCACTTCCAATATGGTTTGCACCTTGCTTGATTTGGAAGCTTAAACCTTGGTATTTGAAAGGATTTTTACTGTTGATTAAAACAGTACCGTTCATACCACCTGGTCCATATAATGCAGATGAAGCACCTGGCAATAATTCCATGTTGTCTACATCCAATTCAGTTAAACCAATAACACTACCTACAGAAAAGTTAAGGCCTGGCGCTTGGTTGTCCATACCATCCACTAACTGATTTAAACGTGTGTTACCACTACTATTAAAACCACGTGTACCAACAGTTTTAAAAGTTAAACTTGCTGCTACAACGTCAACACCTTTTAAGTTGGTAAGTACATCGTAGTAGTTTGTTGCAGCCGTATTTCTAATGGTTGCAGCGCTTACACGCTCAATTGATACTGGAGATTCTAAAATTCTTTCTGGTACTCTTGAAGCAGCTACTACTACTTCATCACCAAGGGTGAATGAAGGTTCTAAAGCAACTGAAACAGTTGAACTTGCAGATTGAACAGTAACTTCTTTGTTTGAAAAACCTACCGAAGAAAATACCAATGTAACTGGGAAATTCTTGATAGAAGAAAAACGGAAATTACCTTTATCATCTGTAAATGTTCCAACAGAACTTCCTTTTACGGTTACAGAAACTGCCGAAACCAGTTCTTTTGATTTAGCATTTTTTACACTACCTGAAACAACGGTAGAATTTTGGGCGCTAGCACTAATTGTTACAAAAGTAGCCATGGCCACAAATAAACATTTGCTGTTGAGTCTTCTCATTTTGGCAAAATTTGGTTATAATTTGGAGGCAAAATAGCACATGTTAGGCTTTTGTAAAAATTTAATTTGTCCCAAAGTCATTTATGGGTGTTGAGAAAAAGCTATTTGAAAGCCTTTATTTTGAGGTTTTAGGTGCTATTTTTGGGTATGCAAAGCCTTCAATTCCCCTTTCAAACTGGTATTTACCACGGAAAAGTTAGAGACGTTTATTCTATTGGTACCCAATGGCTCGTAATGATTGCCAGTGATCGGATATCTGCCTTTGATGTAATATTACCAAAAACTATACCATATAAAGGTCAGGTGCTCAATCAGATAGCAGAATTTATGCTGGATCAAACCCGAGATATTTGTCCAAACTGGCTATTGGATTCACCCGCTCCAACCGTTTCGGTAGGGAAAAAGTGCGTCCCATTTAAGATTGAAATGGTGGTACGCGGCAATTTAGTGGGCCATGCTTACAGGACCTATGCCGCTGGCTTAAGAACGCTTTGTGGGGTAAGTTTACCGGAAGGTTTAAGAGAAAATGATTTTTTCGAGGGCCCCATTATCACCCCTTCCACCAAGGCCGCAGAGGGTCATGACGAGGATATTTCTAAAGAAGACATTATTGCTACTGGACTTGTTTCTGCAGCAGATTGGGAAGTTTTAGAAAAATATGCCCTTGCCTTATTTAATAGAGGTAAAGAAATTGCTAGCAAACAAGGACTCATTTTAGCAGACACCAAATATGAATTTGGCAAAATAGGTGACACCATTTATTTAATGGATGAAGTGCATACACCAGATTCGTCTCGCTATTTTTACGCGGATGGTTTTGAAGAAAGACAAGCAACTGGTGAAAAACAAAAACAACTCAGTAAAGAGTTTGTACGCGAGTGGTTAATCCAAAATAATTTTATGGGCAAAGAAGGACAAACCGTTCCTGAAATGACTGATGAATGGATTGATACCATTAGTAAGCGTTATATCGAACTTTTTGAAAAAGTGACCGGTAAAACTTTTGTGCCAACCACTTTTACAGAAGAACAAATCATGAATGCAGTACTTGCCTCCTTTGCAAAATTTTGTACCGATTAAATAATCATTAGTCTTCTGGTTCATTGAGTCTTGGACGCAACCTTTTACTCTTATTAAAAATGTGTTGCCCGAGTCGTATACCCTTACGTAATTCTTTTTGGCGTTCGAGTGGCAAATGAATGGTGTCTTGACAGCGCTTACTGCAACATCCTTCAAAAGTTGCCGCACAATCAGAACATTGAATAAAAAGCAAATGACAGCCATTGTTTAAGCAATTGGTATGGGTATCTGCTGGTTTACCACACTGATGACAAACAGCAATGATGTCTTCTGTAATCCTTTCCCCTAGCCTATTGTCAAAGACAAAGTTTTTTCCAATAAACTTTTTTTCGATACCCGCCTCATCGGCTTGATGTGCATAATTAATAATACCGCCTTCTAAATGAAATACATTTTTAAACCCTTGGTGTAACATATATGCACTTGCTTTTTCGCAACGAATTCCACCAGTGCAATACATGATAATATTTTTTTCTTCGTTACCCTTCATCATATCCGCAGCCATTGGTAATTGCTCTCTAAAAGTATCGGATGGGATTTCGATGGCATTTGTAAAATGCCCTACCTCATACTCGTAATGATTACGCATATCAATAACAATGGTATCCGGTTTTTGAAGTAGCGCATTCATTTGAACAGCGTTTACATACTTGCCTTTATTTTCCATGGAAAAACTAGGGTCTGTAATTCCATCTGCAACAATTTTTTCACGCACTTTAATTTTAAGTACCCAAAAACTTTTACCATCATCATCAACAGCAACGTTTAATCGAAGTCCGTTTAAATGCTCGATCGAATACAAATGATTTTTAAATTTTTCGTAATTAAAATCAGGAACACTTATTTGTGCATTGATGCCTTCTTTGGCTACATATATTCTACCAAATACCTGTAACGGAAATAATGCTTTATAAAGCTCGTCTCTAAAAACGGCTGGATTTTGAACTGGGAAATAAGCATAAAAGCTAATGGTAACGCGGTGAAAGGTTTCCGCCATCATAAGCGCCTTTAACTCCTCGTTGGAGACGCGGTTGTGTAAAACTGCCATAATTGTACTTTTTTAGACATGCACGAAAGGTTTTATCCTTTACATCCATGTTCCATTGATAATAGAACCACTTGCAGGGTGGTCAAAATAGTATAGCAAAAATAAGTGTTTTATCTAAATAATACTGGAACCGTTAATCGGACACCTGTTCTTATGGGCTCACCTTTTTGAAAGCCATTCACAAGATCTACGCGCACAACTTTAAAAATATTTTCGATTCCAAAAATAGACTCGGTGTAGTTGACCATATTGTTGACGTGTAAATAACTAACACCGCCCACTAAAAACCAATTGAGTTTTCGAAATCCAGGAATCTTATTGGTGATGAGTCCATTTAAATGGTACTCAGCAAAAACAGTCGTGTAAAATGTTGATTGATTACTAAACGCGTAATAAGGCAATAGTTGAAAGCCTTTTAAATGATCAATAGAAAAAAAGGTTTGGTTACCAAAGTAATGCTGCGCGTCGGGGGTAAATACTTTATTGCTATTTGTGAAACCACCTGCTGTGGCCCTATATTGAAATGTACCTCCTAGTCCTAGCGGTAAATCGTCGGCAACACCCATGGACCATTTTGCATAATCAACATCACTACCTAATAAATTAGGAATCCCTCTCTTATAGGTAAGTGTAAAAGTTGGTGCTTTGGAGCCAATACCAATTTTACGATCTGGGAGTTCGATGTATTTACCTCCAGGCTGCCAAGTTAAAACGCCTGAAACAATGGCCGCTTGATGCTTTTCAAAATTTGTATTGGATAAAGGTGCTGGCGTGTTGGGCGTATAGCTTCTATTAATATGATCTATAAAAATAAGTGGCCTATCCAAATTAAATAAGGCCTCCCTATCTTGAAATTGAAAATTAGCTCTAAAGTTTAATCCACTACCCAGTCCAACAGCATAGCTTGCCGCAAAATATTTGGCCTGATATATTTTTAAATAATTACGTTCAAATAAAACAGTTTGAACGGTATTTCGAGAATCTGGAATGGCTATTTCATTGTTAAACTGGAATACATTTTTGCCAACGTCAAACCCAATATTGTTGAAATATTTTTTTCCAAAATTATAACGCACAGCTACCGAAGGTTGAAGCCTTTTATTGTTAAAGCCATAGCGAAACAATGGTTCTATAGATAAACTATTGCGTCCTTCATATCGCTTTGTCCACCTAGGAGAAAAACTTGCATTGTAACCCTCAACGGTATTAAAATTAATAGACTTGATTAGGGGATCAAATTGAATTCTTGTTTTTTTACTTTGTTTATTAATGCTTTGACCCGTTAATAAAAAACCAGATAACTTAAATTTATTACGCACCCGATCTACCGAATCTAAATATTTGGGATTTTGTCTTATTTTTTCGAGACTATCTTTTTTAACGTAATCCCTGGCTTCTTCTATCGCCAGCGGAACGGGTCTAATACTATCCCAGTAGGCTGCACTCTTTTTATTGGAACTATCAAAGTATTTTAAATACGTGTTCCCAAAAAACTTTTTACCATAGGTTGGTGCTAAATTAAACTGATCATATACTTGCACAAAGCTTCCTGAAAAAGCAAAACCAAAAAATTTACCACGCGGATAAATGATTTGATTTTTTATCACCCAGCCTTGCTTAGTAGGCACATAATACTGTTCTATTTGGAGCGTATCAAGGAGTTGAAGCTGCTGATCTTTTAATAAATTAAGTTGCACACTATGTATGCGCCAATCGTTTTCAATAATATTAATAATTCCAGAAAACAAGGGCTCGTATTTTCTTTTAGGCAGCACCCTAATCCTACTAATTTCGATGCCGTTTTCGTAAAAAGTACCTTCAAATTTATAATTGTAAAAAGCCAGCGCCCCATCTGCTATTGGCGAAACAAAACCACGCGGGTTAAGGCCATTACCCAAGGCTATATTGTTTTGATAAAAGGAAATGATTTGCGGATTACTAAGTCCAAAGCCACTACTTCTCCCACTTACTTTAGATGATTTAACTTCGATGCGTTCTTTGTTAGGAACGTCTACATAATAATCAGAAACCGTTTCAGACAAAAATAAAATTCGGTTTTTAACGGTATCAAAATTGCCAGGTGTTAGCGCTTTACCAAAAAAAGATTTTGGATAATCATTTAAAACCAACTGCCCTTTTATATATACTTCGGCACTAAACTTTTTGATTTCATTTAAATAATCCGGTCTTTTTTGAATGGCTTTTCTGATAATAGCATATGCTGGGTCTTCTCCTTTTGAAGAAACAACGACGTCATTTAAGAGGAATACCTGTTTTGTTAATGAAAAAGATAAGGACAGTGTATCCTGACCCGGAACTATTTTTATTTTTTTGTCGACTGCTTCAAATCCTACATAATTGCAAGAAATAGTATAAGAGCCTGCTGTAAGGGACAATGAATATTTTGCATCTGCATTGGCTGTAACCCCCTTTGTCGTTCCTTTAATGATAACAGAAGCATACGCTAGCTTTTTTCCAGCACCATCGGTAACTGATCCTGTCACAATTGTTTGAGCAGACAGCTGTAACCAAGACAAAAAAACAAGGGTAAGACTAAGTAAATACTTTGTACAATGCATATAAACAAAAATAGGTAGCTTCTAATGAATAGAAGCTACCTATTTGTTAAATGATATAATAATTTAACTACTTCGTAGAATTACTACGCAAATATGCGCCGGTTAAAGCAGCAAAGCCGCCTAATAGTCCGCCAACCACTGCAGTAACAACAATAAGTGTTACATACGATCCTCCCAATGGAAGTATTTGCGCTACTTTACTAGAAAGCAAATGCGCATTGGCCAAATCCTTTCCGGTTGCGAGTCCAGCCCACAAGGCAGCAATTCCAATAAACCCTGCAAAAAAACTTTTAGCAGGCGTTTGAGCAATAAAAAATGAAAC
>JAGWVE010000043.1 GCA_018971025.1 Bacteroidota bacterium
GGTTAAGCTTTCAATAAAATAACTACCGGCTAATGGATCAACGGTGTCTGGTGCGCCACTTTCAAACGCAACAATTTGTTGGGTTCTTAAAGCAATACGCGCAGCTTCTTCGGTAGGTAAATTAAGGGCTTCGTCGTAACCATTGGTATGCAAACTTTGTGTGCCGCCTAAAACAGCAGCAAGGGTTTGAATGGTAACGCGGCTAATATTATTAAGTGGTTGTTGTGCGGTAAGTGTGGCGCCGCCAGTTTGGGTATGAAAACGCAGCATCATGGCTTTAGGATCAGTGGCACCAAGCTCTTTCATGATAGATGCCCACATGGTACGGGCCGCTCTAAATTTTGCTACTTCTTCAAATAAATTATTGTGCGCATTAAAAAAGAAGGAGAGTCGTTTACCAAAAACATTGATATCCATTCCTTTTTCGATAGCTGCTTTTACATAGGCTTTACCGTTGCTTAACGTAAATGCAATTTCTTGTACTGCAGTGCTACCAGCTTCTCTTATATGATACCCCGAAATAGAAATGGTATTCCATTTTGGTACATGTACGCTACACCATTCAAAAATATCGGTGATGATACGCATAGAAGGTTTAGGCGGATATATATAAGTGCCTCTTGCTGCGTATTCTTTTAAAATGTCGTTTTGTATTGTTCCGTTTAATGCCGCTAAGTTGGCGCCTTGTTTTTTAGCAAGTGCAACATAAAAAGCCAGTAAAATAAATCCGGTTGCATTGATGGTCATGGAAGTACTTACTTTTTCTAAGTCAATACCTTTAAAAAGTATTTCCATGTCATCGATACTATCAATTGCAACACCCACTTTACCAACTTCACCATCCGCTAATTCATGGTCACTATCATAACCAATTTGTGTAGGCAAATCAAAGGCAACGCTAAGGCCCATCACACCTTGTGATAATAAATAATGATAACGTTTATTGCTTTCTTCGGCGGTAGAAAAACCTGCGTATTGGCGCATTGTCCAAAGTTTGCCGCGGTACATGTCTGGTTGAACACCTCTGGTATAAGGAAACTGGCCAGGTTGTTCATTTTCTAGGGCCTGTTTTTTATCCGCAATATCTGATGCGTTGTACACCGTTTTGATGTCGATGCCGCTATCTGTTTTTTTATGATTATTTGAACTCATTATAAAATTTGTTTTACCTCTAAACTTAATAATTCGCTTACAAATTGATGCATATCTCCAGACGGATCATTTGCTAAAAAACTGATGAGTAATCTGTTAAGTTCTCCAGCGGTTGCACCAACAGGTAAGGTTGCAGCTGCTTGGTGAATGAGTAAAATATTTTTTTCTTTGAAATTGGTAATGGTATCCCAAGCTGTTTTTGAAACATACAATTGCTGGGTAACATTGTGTTCAAACTCTTCTTTAATAGTGGACACTAAAAGTAGTTGTTGATCGGTGGAGGATATACTAGAACTACTATTTCCTTCTTGTTGAAGTCGGGAAATTAAATGTGGAATTGAAATGCGGTTGGCAAATAAGATGAGTCTTTCGTACGCTTGTAATTTTAGAATTTTGGTATCCTTATCCACAGCTTTGGTGGCAACCCCAATTTTTTGTTGTAGGTAAATGAGAATGGCTACAAATACCCCAATAATTACGGCAATGACAACAGTTAAAAAGGTTGTTGTATCAAGCATCTTGTAAATTTTATCAAAAATAAGGCAATCTGCGCTGCACTTAGTAGCTTTGCACAAAATTAGATCCTATGTCTAGCTCAACAATTACACAAACGGCTCCAGTAACCTTAACAGAGGGTGCTATAGTGGAAATTAAGCGCCTGATGGCAGAAGATGGTTTTGATACCAACCAGCGCCTTAGAATTGGCGTTAAAGGGGGAGGCTGCAGCGGTATGACCTATGTGCTTGGTTTTGATGTACCCTTACCAGAAGACATGCATTTTGAAATAGAAGGCATTCACTGTATCATGAATAATAGCCACCAACTATACCTTTTTGGTATGGAAGTGGATTGGCAGGGTGGACTAAATAGCCGTGGTTTTACCTTTAGTAACCCTAATGCAAGTAAAACTTGCGGATGTGGTACTTCATTTGCCGTATAGATTAAACTTTATGTAGCGCAACTTAATTATATGCGCAATACACAAAATTTTTACTACAAAAAAGCCTCGCAATTTGCGAGGCTTTTTTTATGAACGATGATAGGTTCTTATTTTTTAGCTGCTTTGCTTAGCTTCTTGTTCTTAGAAAAATCTACTAAGATTGGAGCTGCCACAAAGATGGAAGAGTAGGTACCAGTGATCACACCCACTAACATTGCAAAGGCAAATCCTTTGGTTACTTCACCACCAAATATAAATAATATTAAGATGGTTAAGAATACTGTTAATGAAGTCATGATGGTACGGCTCAATGTTTCGTTGATCGCTTTGTTGATTACAGAAGCGTTATCTAGGCTAGGGTGTAATCTGCTATCTTCTCTAATACGGTCGTATACAATAATGGTATCGTTCATACTAAAACCAATAACGGTTAACACGGCAGCAATAAAGTGCTGATCAATTTCTAGCGGGAACGGTACAATGGTACGTGCAAAGCTAAAGATGATAAGTGTTACAAATACGTCGTGTAGAAGTGCAAAGATGGTTCCTAAAGAGTATCTCCAATCTCTAAAACGAATAAAGATAAATAAGCAAATTACAATCATCGCAATAATGGTTGCTTTGGTTGCACCCGCTTTTAAGTCGTCAGAGATTGTTGGTAATACTGTTTGAGAACTTTGCTTATACGTTGATTCAAATTCTGAGAATGTTAAATTAGCAGGTAATTGTTTTGCAAGACCTGTAAATAACATTTTTTCAACCAACGAATCTACATTATTGCCAGTTTCTTTGATTTTGAAAGAAGTGGTAATGTTTAATTGGTTGTTAGAATTTACTGTTTTGATAATTGGCGCTTCACCAAAAGTTGCTTTTAGTTCATTTCTAACTTCTTCAACATTTACTGGTTTGTCAAATTTAACAGTGTAGCTACGGCCACCTGCAAATTCAACCCCTTCGTCAAATCCGTTAAAGAAACTTGCTACACCAAGTACAAATATGATAGCAGATAATGCGTATGCAAATTTGCGGTATTCAATAAACTTGAAATGTGCTTTTTGGAAGATAGATCTAGAAATACCAGTAAAGTATTCTAAGTGTCTATTTTTATTGGTGTACCAGTCTGTAATTAATCTTGAAACTAGGATACCACAGAATAATGATAATAAGATACCAATAATTTGAGTGGTAGCAAATCCAAGTACTGGGCCAAGTCCAAAGTATGCTAAGATGATAGCGGTTAATAAAGTAGTGATGTGACCATCTAATACGGGTGCTAAAGATCTTTTGTAACCATCGGTTACCGCTAAAGGATAGCTCTTACCTTTTGTAAGCTCTTCTTTGATACGCTCAAAAATAAGTACGTTGGTGTCTACCGCCATACCAATGGTAAGAACCAAACCGGCAATACCTGGTGCAGTTAAAGTAAAACCTAGTGCACTTAAAATACCAACGGTAAATAATAAGTTAAGTATTAATGCAGCGTTGGCAACCCAACCAGCTGTATTAAAGTAAAGGAGCATTAAAGCAAAAATTACCAAGAAAGAAATAAAGAAAGCAAGTCCACCACCTTTAATAGATTCTTTACCTAGGGTAGGACCCACTTGTTGTTCTTGAACAATTTTAGCAGGAGCAGGTAATTTACCACTCTCTAAAATTTCAGATAAATCTTGTGCTTCTTTTAATGTGTAGCTACCGCTAATTTGAGAGTTACCCGTTGTAATAGGCTCGTTCACATTTGGTGCAGAATACACGAAGTTATCAAGTACAATCGCAATTGGTTTACCCGCATTTTTAGTGGTCATTTTGGCCCATAAATTGGTACCAATTTTATCCATATTCATTTTGATTGCAATTCTGCCACGCTCGTCATAGTCTTGTGCTGCATTAGAAATATGATCACCTTCTAATTCGGCTTGACCATTGTCTAAAGTTTTGATTGCATATAAAGTAAGGATGTCTTTAAACTTAGGATCGGTACTTGCTTCAGATTTACCATACATGAATTGTAGGTTTGCTGGGAATTTGTTTTTAACAAAATCAAGTCTTAAATAACCATTTAAAGTACCGGTGTCTTTAGATTGAATATAACCAATAGCAGCAGGGAATACTGTTTTACCAGCACCGTCGTTGTATGGTTGTGTAAATTGAACTAAACGCGCAATAGGATTGGCGTTAGCGCTATCTTTTAATTTAGCTGTTGCTTTTTTAGAAGCCGTGTCTTTTACTGCAGCTGTATCTGATGCAACAGGAGCACCTTCTAACATATCTTGCACTGCTTTATCAGCAGCAACGATACCATTTTGTAAGTCTCTGCTTTCAAAAGTATACACTTCAAAGAATTGAAGGTTAGCTGTAGATTGTAAATAAGAACGTACACGCTCTTTATCATTTACACCAGCTAATTCAATATTGATAATACCTTTTGCTGGATCAGGATTGATACTTGGAGAAGCAACACCAAAACGGTCAATTCTCGTACGTAAAATACGGTAGGTATTGTTAAATGCAGCAGTTGCTTGTGCAGTTAAATATTCGTTTACAGCATTATCAGAAGCATCAAATTTTACTTTACCATTGCTGCGTGCAGCAAAGAAAGGAGCCAATGTTCCTGTAGGGTTTACTTTTTTGAATTCTTCTTCAAATAAAGTGATAAGATTAGCGCCACTGTTGGCTTTACGCGCTACAGCGTTTTCTAAAGCTTTATTAAAGTTAGCGTCTTTGGTATAGTTAGCTAATGATTTAATTAAACCATCTAAGCCCACTTCCATCGTTACACTCATACCACCTTGTAAGTCTAGACCTAACATCAATTCGCTTTCTTTAGCGCTTCTGTAAGTAACTAAACCAAAAGCCAATTTGGTATCTTTTGTACTGTCTAATAAACGAAGTACTCTTTCCTTTTTAACTTCCGCTAAACTATCTGCATAAATAGCTTGCTTTTCTTTATCACCTGGATATTGTTGTTCTGGCGTTGGAAATCTTTTCATCCAAGCTTGCGCTTTTTCATCCATGGCTTTTTCATGACCACGTACAAACCAGGTAAATGATAACTGGTATAAACAAATCAAAATCAGCGCTATCGCAAAAAAACGAACTAAACCTTTCAGTTGCATATTGGTAAGGGTTTACATAAATTTTTAGAGCGGCAAAGATAGGGGAATGCCTATAATATAGGCATAAACACCGCTTTTTTCATCTAACTTATTAAAAATCAATTATTTATCTAACATCTGTGAGTGAAACTTCAAAATAAAGAGGGCTATTGGCCGGAATGGAACCAGAACCAGTGCATCCATAAGATAATGAAGAAGGAATCACCATTTTAATACGACCACCTTTTTTAATCAGCGGAATACCTATTTGCCAACCTTGAATAACGCCACTTAATAAAAAGCTTACAGGGTTCGCACTTGCATCAAACTGGGTGCCATTTAATAATTTTCCCGTATAAACAGTTGATACCGTGTTTGTTAATGCAGGTTGTGTGCCCAAGCCTGGTGCCATAATTTCATATAAAATTCCACTTGGGTGTTCTGTATAGTTTATGCCATTGGCTGTGCAATAAGCAACCATCGCTGTTTTTTCTGAAGCCACGGTAGCTGGAACGCACGGAGAATCTGATTTACCGCAGGCGCTGAATAAAAACGAGGCTAATACAAAAGCCAATAAAACATTTCTTTTCATAAGTAGTAGTTATAGTTATCGCAAATTTAATAAGATAATACCCAAGTGCCTAAAAATCTTAAGGGGCTATTGATGGGGTTTTGGACTGGCGTTTTTGCTTGGCCAACAGTTCTTTGTATTGCTGTTCTCTATTTTCCCAACTAAAACTGCGGTATAGGTAGGCCATAAAAAAGGAAACGAGTAAAATGCCCGCAAAAAATACAAATCCATTTAATTTACTATTGGCCTGCATATTGGCTCTTGTATACCAGCCTGAGTATAAAACAGCCACAACCACAAGGCCAAACAAAAGTCCTGCCGATAATCCAATTAAAAAGGGACGGATACTTGTTTTTTGAGCGATTCTGTTTTTTGCCCAAAAGTCAATAAAGTCTTTTTCTTGGTTTGTAAGCATGTTACAAAAGTAATTGATTGAATCAAGTTCTCCATCATACATTTGCAGATATATCAACTTCGATTTTGTGAAAGAATTAGCAGCGGTCAATAAATATTTATGGAAGTATAAAAGCCGGTTATTGCTGGGCACTTTTTTTGTAGTGCTCTCTAATTTTTTTGCAGTGATTGCCCCACAAATTACAGGCTATGTAGTAAGTCAGGTGCAACAACATTTACCGGGGGCCACCAAATTTGCACATTTACAAACGCATAGTTATCTGGTTAATATTTTAATTGATTGGCTGGATACCCGGCAAATAAGTTTTTCTAAACTGGTGGCTATTTGTAGTATTACCATTTTGCTTTTAGCTGTGTGCCGAGGTGTTTTATTATTTTTTATGCGCCAAACCATTATTGTAATGAGTAGGCATATAGAGTATGATCAAAAAAACGAAGTGTATGCAAAATACCAAGCACTAGATGCAGGTTTTTATAAAACACATAATACCGGCGATTTAATGAGCCGGATTACAGAAGATGTAAGTAGGGTTCGAATGTATACAGGGCCAGCCATTATGTATTTGATTAATCTGGTAACACTGATTGGACTTGCATTATATTACATGCTCAAAAAAGACGTAACCCTTACCCTGTATGTGTTAGCGCCACTTCCGATACTTGCCATTACTATTTATTTTGTAAACAGTATCATCAATAAAAAGAGTGAAAAAATTCAGGGGCTTTTGTCCAATCTAACTACCAACGCACAGGAAACTTACGCTGGTATTAGAGTCATTAAATCTTTTGTGCAAGAAAAAGCCATGCTGTCTTTTTTTGAAAAAAATAGCGAAGACTATAAAAATAATGCCATCGATTTAGCCAAGGTGGAATCTATTTATTTTCCATCGATGGCGCTACTCATTGGACTTAGCACCGTGGTTACAATTTTTATGGGTGGCCTGCAAGCTTTGCAGGATCCAACTAGGGTAGGTGTGATTGTTGAGTTTGTTATTTACATTAATATGCTAACGTTTCCAGTGAGTGCTATTGGTTGGACGGCTAGTATGATACAGCGCGCGGCAGCTTCTCAAAAAAGACTCAATCAGTTTTTAGATATTAAAGAAGCGGTGACTTCGCCAAGACACGCAGTACAACCAACAACAAACGCTGATATCGTTTTTGACAACGTACATTTTGTTTACAACCACACGGGTATTAAAGCGCTTTCCCATTTTTCACTCACCATTAAAAAAGGAGAAAAAGTTTTAGTGCTGGGTAAAACTGGTTCGGGTAAATCTACCCTTGCACAATTGCTGCTTCGTTTTTATGATCCTACCGCCGGAAAAATAACACTCGGTGGTGTGCCACTTACTAAGTTTGATGTTCAAGCATTACGCCATCAAATTAGTTACGTGCAACAGGATGTGTTTTTATTTAGTGATACGGTGGCAGATAACATATCGTTTGGCAGCAAAGAACCGGTGGGTATAGAAGCCATTAAAAAAGCAGCTGCATTAGCTGCCGTTGACCATGAAATTGAAGGTTTTGAAAAAGGATACGATACGCTGATTGGAGAAAGAGGGGTTACTTTAAGTGGGGGACAAAAACAGCGTATTTCTATTGCGCGAGCACTTTTAAAAGCACCTGAACTGCTTATTTTAGACGATTGTTTAAGTGCCGTAGATGCCAAAACCGAAAACAAAATATTGAACAATTTGGCTGGCTTTTTAGACCAAAAAACAGCCATCGTTATTACGCACCGTATTTTTTCAGTGATTCAATTTGATAAAATTATCGTGCTAGAAGAGGGGCGGATCCTAGAAATGGGGACCCATCAATCCCTCTTGGATGCCCAGGGTTATTACGCCGAACTTTACCGTTTACAGCGTACCGAAAACGAAGAATAAGCCTGTTTGACGGGCGTTTTTCACATGTTATTCAGTGTTTTTTCTAAAATTTTGCTTGTTGCCAAACAATCTTATATTTGTTTAGCGATCATTTATCTAAAACTTAAAACTTACAATTGTGGCGTACGAGAACAACGATAGGAAAATGGAAAGTGTTTACAGCAAAAGAATTAAAGCTGGAAAAAGAAGAACTTATTTCTTTGATGTAAGAGAAACTAGAGGTAGTGATTATTATTTGACTATTACAGAAAGTAGAAAGCGTGCCGATGATTCTGGCTACGACCGTCATAAAATATTTTTATACAAAGAAGACTTCAACAAATTTGTAAAAGCATTAGGCGAAGCAGTAGATTATGTGAAAACAGATTTAATGCCTGATTTTGATTTTGATGCTTTTAACCACGAGTACGAAGAAGGCGAAGGTCAAGAAGGTGGATACACGCCTGCTGCGGCGGCTCCTTCAGAACCAGCTGCACCATCAGCACCTGTACAAGAAGAAGCGCCAGAGGCACCTGCGCCAGCTCCTAAGCCGGATGTAAGTGCAGGCGATAACTTAAGTACCGAAGAGGTAGATAAGTGGTAATATTTTTCAATTAAATTTCTTTTAGCATCCAAATGTCACATCCATTGTGACCTGTATTTCCCATGGGTGCATTTAGGTAGGTAAAGCCAAATTTTTCATAGACACTTACGGCCTTTTTTAATTCGGGCATGGTTTCTAAGTATACTTTGGTGAATCCTATTTTTTTTGCTTCTTCTAAACAAGTAGCAATTAATTTTTTGCCTAATCCAGTTCCTCTAGCACTTGGTGTTAAATACATTTTTACAAGTTCGCAAGTTGTGTTTCCAAGCCCTTCGGTAGGAAATATACCAGCACCACCCAAAACTGTATCACCATCTTGTGCCACAAAATAAAAGCTTTGTGGTGTGCCCGAAAACAGTTCATATAAATGGTCGGTACTATCATCAAAGTAAACGGTGCCAGGCTTATTGGCACCAAACTCTTCTAGTGCCGCTCTAATAATAGTAGCAAGCGCCTTGTTATGTTCGGGTGCAATAGGTCTAATATTAAATTCCATTTCTAAAGGCCTTGTAAGCATTGATGAGACCGTTGGTAGAAGCGTCGTGTGAACTAATGGTATCGTTGTTTTCAAGTTCAGGCAATACTTTATTGGCAAGTTGTTTACCCAGTTCTACACCCCACTGATCAAAACTAAATACGTTCCAAATGACACCTTGTACAAATATTTTATGTTCATACAGAGCAATGAGGCTTCCTAAATTAAACGGATTAATTTCTTTGATTAAAAAGGAGTTGGTGGGTTTATTGCCTTCAAAAACTTTGTAGGGCGTTAAACGTTTTACATCTTTTTCATCCATCGATGTTTTCATAAATTCTACCATCACTTCATTTTCAGATTTACCATTCAGTAACGCTTCTGTTTGCGCAAAGAAGTTGCTTAACAGTTTTACATGGTGGTCACCAATCGCATTATGTGAAATTGCTGGTGCAATAAAATCGGAAGGAATTAATAAGGTTCCTTGGTGAATGAGTTGGTAAAAAGCGTGTTGACCATTGGTCCCTGGTTCACCCCAAATAACAGGGCCCGTTGCATAGTTAACAGGGTTGCCGCTTCTATCAATACTTTTACCATTGCTTTCCATATTGCCTTGTTGGAAATAAGCAGCAAAGCGGTGCATGTACTGATCGTAAGGTAAAATGGCTTCACTTTGTGCACCAAAAAAGTTGGTATACCAAATGCCTATAAGCGCCATCAGTACCGAAATATTTTTATCAAACGGAGTAGTGGCAACGTGTTTATCTGTTGCTTCTGCGCCTTTAAGTAATGCTTCAAAATTTTTGTAGCCAATGGTTAGTGCAATGGATAATCCAATGGCACTCCACAAAGAGTAACGGCCACCCACCCAATCCCAAAATTCAAACATATTTTTTGGATCAATACCAAAAGCAGTCACTGCTTTTTCGTTGGTGCTGAGTGCCGCAAAATGAAGTGCAATATGTTTTTGGTCGGTAGCGTGTTGTAAAAACCAGTCTCTAGCCGTTTGGGCATTGGTCATGGTTTCTTGGGTGGTAAATGTTTTAGAAGCAATTAAAAACAGGGTTTCGTCGGGCGTTACTTTTTTTAATGTTTCTGCAATATGGGTACCATCTACATTGGATACAAAATAGGTTTGAATGCCTTCAACCCAGTAAGGTTTTAAGGCTTCAGTTACCATCACAGGACCTAAATCGCTTCCGCCAATACCAATATTTACAATGTATTTGATTTTTTTACCTGTGTAGCCTGTGTGTGTGCCGCTATGAATAGCCGTACAAAATGCCTCCATTTGCGCACGCACTTTTTGAATCCCTGGCTTAATATCTGCGCCATCCACTAAAATAGGGGTAGGGTCAAAACTTCTTAAAGCGGTATGTAAAACGGCTCTATTTTCTGTTTCGTTGATAGGCGCACCAGCAAACTGCTCTTCAATAGCCTGCTTAACATTACAATCTTCGGCAAGTTGTAATAAGAGCTTGAGGGTTTTTTCGTTGATGATATTTTTAGAATAATCAAAAAGGATTTCGCCTAAAGTGATGGAAAACTTTTTAAATCTATCCGGATCAGAAGCAAATAAGTCACGCATATGTCTGCGGTTCATTTCTTCTTCATAATGCTTTTGTAAAACAAACCAAGCTTGTGTGTTTGTTGGGTTAATTCTGGATAACATAACGCTTCAATTCTATAATTTATGTAATACAGCTATCGTTTCTTCTACCATAGCTGGGGTAATATCTAAATGGAGTACAAATCTAATTTGGTGTTCTGACACTGTAAAAGCAAATATGTTAAATGGTTGTAATGCCTTAATAAGTGCTGGGGCGGTAAAGCGTCCTTTCACTTCAAATATGATGATATTGGTTTCTACGGGGAGTATTTCTCCCACAAAATCAAGTTCTGATAAGGCAGTTGCGATTTGTTTGGCATGGGTATGATCCTGGGCCAAACGCTCAATATTATTTTCTAGGGCATAAATACCAGCAGCCGCTATAAAGCCAGCTTGTCTCATGCCGCCTCCAAATACCTTTCTAAAACGCTTGGCTTTTTTAATAAAATGCCCGCTTCCTAAAAGCAAACTACCAATGGGCGCACCCAGTCCTTTACTTAAGCAAATACTGATACTGTCAAATGTCTCACCATAACTAATGGCAGTGTCTCCGGTGGCGACAAGGGCATTAAAAAGTCTCGCACCATCTAAATGAAGTGCTAAATTTTTAGTTGAACAAACTTTTCTAATAGGTTTAATATCAGTTAGTTGATAAATACTGCCTCCTGCTCTGTTAACCGTATTTTCCAGTGAGACAAGGGTAGAAGGTGGCTTGTGAATGTCGTCTGGGTTGATAGACATGGCCACTTGGCTAGCGGTTATACGGCCTCTGTCTCCTTTTAATAATCTTACAGAAGCGCCCGAATTAAACGCGATGCCTCCGCCTTCATACTGGTAAATATGCGATAGCTCGTCACAAATAACTTCGTCACCGGCTGTTGTATGGCATTTAATCGCTAACTGATTGGTCATGGTGCCGCTCGGACAAAAGAGTGCTGCTTCCATTCCAAAGAGGTTCGCGGCCATTTTTTCGAGGGCATTTACGGTAGGATCTTCGCCAAAAACATCATCACCCACAGGGGCACTTGACATGGCGGCCAACATTTTGGGGCTAGGTTTTGTTACAGTATCGGACCTAAAGTCTATCATGGCTGCGAAGATAAGATTCCAAATCGTAATAAAATCGACATTTTATGCGGTTTTTGTAGGGCAATTTTGTATCTTCGCCCACTTTATAAGCTATTCAAAGAACTAATCGTAAGACAGCATGAGGCAGCTCAAAATCGCTACACAGATTACCAACCGTGACTCACAAGCAGTTGAAAAATACCTTCAAGAGATTTCTAAAATTTCAATGATTACACCAGAAGAGGAAACGACTTTGGCGCAACGCATTAAAATGGGGGATCAACGTGCACTTGATAAATTGGTACAAGCCAATTTACGTTTCGTGGTTTCGGTTGCTAAACAATACCAACACCAAGGTTTGTCTTTATCTGATTTAATCAATGAAGGAAATCTAGGTCTTATAAAAGCAGCGCAACGTTTTGATGAAACAAAAGGTTTCAAATTCATTTCTTATGCGGTGTGGTGGATACGTCAATCTATTTTGCAGGCATTAGCTGAGCAAGGTCGTTTGGTGCGTTTACCTCAAAATAAAATTGGTACCTACAATAAAGCCAACAAAGCCTATATGGCTTTTGAGCAGGAGCATGAGCGTGAGCCTTCTACCGAGGAGTTAGCAGAAATTCTAGAAATGTCTGAAACGGAAATCAACAATATTTTCCAATCCAATACGCGTCACACTTCACTAGATGCACCAGTGCACGAAGCAGAAGATGTTGCGATGGGTGATTTATTGGAAGGTTCTGATGATACCGACGAAGACGTTATGAAAGATTCTTTACGTGAAGAAATCAGACGTGTTTTAAAATCTTTAAGTCCTCGTGAAGCAGAAATTGTAAATGCATATTTTGGTTTAGATGGCGAAAATGGTGTAACCATTGAGCAAATTGGAATGAAATATGATTTAACCAAAGAGCGTATCAGACAAATTAAAGAGCGTGCTATTAAACGCTTGCAAAAAGCACGTTATAGCAACGCCTTAAAAGCTTATTTGGGCTAATTAAAAATAATAAAAGAGAAGCCCCTACAAGTAATTATTGTTGGGGCTTTTTTGTAAAGTATAAGTTTATGTCTCAAGAAATTTCAGAAAAAGTACACGTTTTAATTATTGGTTCTGGCCCTGCAGGTTATACTTCTGCCATTTATGCTGCTCGCGCAAACATGAAGCCTGTTTTATACCAAGGTATTCAACCAGGTGGTCAGTTAACCATTACCACCGAGGTTGAAAATTATCCGGGTTATCCAGATGGTATTCAAGGACCTGAAATGATGGTGCATTTTGAAGCACAGGCTAAACGCATGGGCGCCGATATCAGATATGGTCTTGCTACAAAAGTAGATTTTAGCAAACGTCCTTTGCTTGTTGAAATTGACGAAGAAAAATGGATTGCTGCAGATACCGTTATTATTTCTACAGGTGCTTCTGCAAAATGGTTAGGCCTCGAGAGCGAACAACGTTTAAATGGTTTTGGTGTAAGTGCTTGCGCTGTGTGTGATGGATTTTTCTTTAGAGGAAAAGAAGTAGCCATTGTAGGTGCTGGTGATACTGCCGCAGAAGAAGCTGTGTATTTATCTAAACTTTGTACAACGGTTCACATGTTTGTTAGAAAAGAACAAATGCGTGCAAGTAAAGTAATGCAAGACCGTGTACTCAATACGCCAAATATTAAAGTATACTGGAATACCGATACCGACGAAATTTTAGGCGCACAAAAAGTAGAAGCGGTGCGTATTAAAAATAATGTAACTGGCGACACACAGGAAATTCCTATTTCAGGATTTTTTGTTGCCATTGGTCATGAGCCTAATAGCAAAATATTTAAAGACTACATTAACATGGACGAAACCGGATATATCACAACGATTCCGGGTACCACAAAAACAAATGTACCTGGCGTATTTGCTGCTGGTGATGTGCAAGATAAAAATTATAGACAAGCTATTACTGCTGCAGGAAGTGGTTGTATGGCAGCGCTTGACGCAGAACGTTATTTAACTTCTGAGGGTTTGGCTTAAACTTTTATTATGACCCATACCATTCAACTTGTAGATATTTTATTGCATGGATATCATGGGTTATTTGATGAAGAAAAATTAGTAGGCAATACTTTTAAGATCAATGTAACGGTTGCTTACGAGCCAGCTACATTTCCCATCATGCGGTTGTCTGATACACTCGATTACGCAGCTGTATTTAATATATTACAAGCTCAAATGCAGGTAGCCACGCCATTACTTGAAACCGTTGCTGCTAATTTTGCGTTAGCCGTTCTTAAACAATTTGATGCTGCAACCGAAGTAACCATTCATATTCAAAAAATGGTTCCACCCATTGCTGGTATGGTTGGGTCTGTGGCAGTTGGTTTAACCATGAATAAAAAAGATATCTAGGCATGAAAAAAATAATCTTTTTTTTGGCTTTGTGTTTTGGCATTAGCGTTAATGGCGCCAAGGCACAGGATATTCCTACCTTATTAAAAGAAGGATTGCAACTAGAGCGTTCTCAAAAAGAAATTGAGGCACTAGAAAAATATAAACTCGTATTAAGTCAGGATCCTAACAATGTAACAGCCCTTGTGAGAGCGGCCGAGCTTAGTACCATGCTTGCTGGCTTTAACGAAAAGGATACGAAATCAAAACAATTATTTTTATCGTCAGCTGGTGCATATGCTGTAAGAGCGTATGCGGCCAATCCAAAAAATGCAGAAGCTGCTTATGTGATGGCATTAACGCAAGCAAAACTTTCTGATATTCAGCCCGATAATAAAAAATTAATTGAGTGCGTACGCAATTCAAAAATATACGCAGATGAAGCACTTGCGATAAATCCGGGTCATGCAAAAGCAAATTTTACCCTAGGGAAATGGCATATGGAAATGGCCAATTTAAACCTCGTAAAAAAGGCGGCTGTAAAACTTATGTATGGTGGACTCCCCGAAGGAAGTATGGATAGTGCAGTGGTGTATTTAGAAAAAGCAAGAACCCAGGATCCTTATTTTGTAAATACATATTTAGAATTAGCTAAAATTTACAATCAGTTACACCAGCCTACTAAAGTAATAGAAGTGCTTACTAAAATGGTAAAACTTCCCACCAGAAAAACAGAAGATATTTCACTTAAGGCAGCCGGCGCTCAAATGCTCGCAGCTGCGCAATAATTTACAACCCATGGAATTACAAGAACAATTTGAAGCTGCTTTTGCGAAAACAAAAACATTAACGGAAAAGCCGGATAATGAAACACTTCTTTCGTTATATTCTTTATACAAGCAAGGATCTATTGGAGATGCTACGGATGCCAATAAGCCAGAAAATGCTTTTGATTTTGTTGCGACCTTTAAATTTAATGCTTGGCAAAAATTAGCAGGCATGTCTAAAGAGGAAGCGATGAGGGCCTACATCGACTTGGTTGATAAGTTAGTACTTGGCTAGTTTTTTCCACCTACCACTTTTCATGTAAATAAAGGATGGGATAAATAAAGTTACCCAATAAATAACTTCACTCATCCAGCCCCATTCGATAGGTAATTTGAGGTGCTCTAATACTATGTATACGTAACTGCAGTATAAAATAATGGCTACAAACTCGCTGTATAAATTCACTTTTGTATTGCCCGTTCCGGTTACCGAATTAAGCCATACCACCGACACAGACATCAGTACAAGCGCCATCGAAACAATGCGTAATACTGGTATGCCTGCTTCTATAAATGCAGGACCTTGTCCATAAATAGAAAGTACTTGTACAGGAAAAATATTTAAAATGGTGCACACGAAAATGGCCATTCCTGCACTCCACATCATAATTCGGTTAATTACAACTGGCACCTGATCATTTAAATTTTGGCCCATTAAATTGCTCACCATACTATTGGCCGTTGCGCCAAAAGCCCAGGTAAAGCAACCAAAGAATCCAAAAATATTACGCATGGTATTAGACACGGCTAAATCTCTTGCACCATGGTGTTCAATTAAAATATAAAAGAACTCCCAGCTAATAATACTGATGGCATATTGTACAATAATGGGGCTAGAAATTTTTAAAATGAGTTTGATATTGATCCAATCAAAAGCCCAGTATTTAAAGAGTTGAAACTGTTTGCTAATTCCTTTTACATGAATGAGTACAAATAAAACAGCGAGACCTGCAAACTCAGAAATAATAGAAGCATAAGCAGCACCATTAAATCCTAAGTTGGGTAGTCCAAACTTGCCGTAAATAAATCCGTAATCAAAAAAGATATTGGTAACCGCTTCGGTGGCCGTACCGATAATTAGGTACTTGGTTTGATTGGTACCTACTAGTAATGCATTGCGCATTTGATATACAAATAGTAGTGGAAGACCTACAATTCTGATATTTAAAAAGCTTACGGCTTTTTCTACAAGTCGTGGATCGTGCAACGCAAATGTAAATAAGGCCGGTACCACTAGCCAGGTTAGTAAAATGCCCACAAATGAAAATGCTAGAGCTATGCGTATGCCTTGCGAAAAAAGATTCCCTATTTCTGCAATATTATTTTCACCGGCTCTGCGTGAAATGAGCGATTGTAATCCATTGTTAAGTCCATGGCCAATAACTGCAAAAATCAAGTAAAACACCCCGGTTATCCCGGCTAGTCCTAATGCTTCTTGACCAAGCCCACCCAAAAAGATGTTATTGGTAATGAAGTTTATTTGGGGTACAATGATGGAGGCACTGATGGGAAGCGCAATCGCTAATATTTGCTTATGAGAGCTGTTTACCTGTAAATTAGACGTGTTTGAGCTGCTAGACATAGGGTTTGCAAATCTACTATATAATAGTCTGTTCAAATCACCTTCTTTTTTTATATTATTGCACATAATTAAGCAGTTCAAATCAATGGCTATTCAAAAAACATATTCTTTTTATGGGGATGCTTCGGTTCCTTTAACATCCACTGCCGAATTATTGCAATTTGATATTGCCAATGATCATATTGCATGCTCACTCATTAATATGGGTAACCAAGCAGTTCAGGCATTTGAATTTTTTGAATGGGAGATGGGTGCTAGTGCACTGGATAACAATTGGGAAACTATATTTTCTGAAGCTGCTGCTGCGTCCAATCTTTTACAAAAGCAAGTAAGTGCTGTTCAGGTATTTGTTAATACGGCAGAAGCAGTAATTGTTCCCATCGAAAAATTTAATACAGAAGCAGCTACCGATTATTTACAACTATTATTTGGACCTGCTATTCAGGCCAGCTTAAAACACGAGAAAATTAAAAATACACCTTCACTAATAAATTGTTACAGAATACCCAATCGTTTACTCGATGTTTTAAATAATAGGTATCCGCTACATCAATTAGCGCATGTGTATACGCCTAATATTACAGGGCTTTATGCCGAGGCAGTTTCTGATAAACCCATGCTAAAACTTCAGTTTTACAAAAATCATTTTATCGCAAGTTTGTTTGTGTCAAGCACACTTCAATTCATACAAAGTTTTTCTTTTACCAGTACCGAAGATATCTGTTACCACCTTTTACATATGAATGCAGCGCACCAAATAGATGCAGCTAGTATTAAGGTAAATATGATGGGCTTTATAGATACTCGTTCTGCGGCGGCTGTTTGTATCGAACAAATTTATCCGCTGGTAGAATATAAAAAGCCGCGTCAAGAAAAAGTGTTGCCTGATATGTTT
>JAGWVE010000091.1 GCA_018971025.1 Bacteroidota bacterium
CAGAAGGAAAAAGAATCTTAAAAAAACATACGAGCTCCTTACAGTAAGCGCATTAAAAAGCCCCAGTTGTTATAACTGAGGCTTCGTGGTGTGGGCCGGGATCGAACCGGCGACACAAGGATTTTCAGTCCTTTGCTCTACCGACTGAGCTACCGCACCATTCCCATTCGGGGCAGCAAAAATAGGGGGATTTCACATATAATCCACAGTTCAATCCATATTTTTTAAAATTCGCAATTCTTCGGTGTTCTTGCAAAAGCAATCACGTCTCTTATATTACCCATGCCGGTAACAAATTGCACCATTCTTTCAAATCCTAATCCAAAACCAGCGTGTGGTACAGTACCAAAACGGCGGGTGTCTAAATACCAGCTCATTTCATGTGTAGGAATATGCATCTCTTCCATGCGCGCTAGTAATTTATCGAGTCGCTCTTCTCTTTGAGAACCACCAACAATTTCTCCAATGCCTGGCGCTAAAATATCCATAGCAGCAACGGTTTGTTTGCCGGGCTCACAACCATCATTTAAGCGCATATAAAACGCTTTAATAGCTGCTGGGTATCCAGTAACAATTACGGGCTTTTTAAAATGTTTTTCTACGAGGTAGCGCTCGTGCTCACTTTGCATATCAATACCCCAACTCACATCGTATTTAAATTTCTTTTTCTTATAGGCTGGCGAGTCTAATAAAATAGCGATTGCTTCGGTGTAAGTGATGCGTTCAAATTTACTATCCGTAACAAATTTTAATTTTTCTATCAAACCAAACTCTTGTCTTTCGTTTGTTGGTTTTTGTTTTTCTTCTTCTGCTAAACGTTGGTCTAAAAACGCCAAATCATCAGCGCAATTTTCCATCGCGTATTTAATCAGGTACTGAATAAATTCTTCAGCTAAATTTTGGTTGTCTTCAATATCACAAAAAGCCATTTCTGGTTCAATCATCCAAAATTCTGCAAGGTGTCTTGTGGTGTTTGAATTCTCTGCTCTAAAGGTTGGACCAAACGTATAAATCTCTGAAAACGCCATGGCGCCTAGCTCTCCTTCTAATTGACCACTTACGGTTAGGTTGGTACTTTTTCCAAAAAAGTCTTGTGAAAAATCGATATCACCACTTTCGGTTTTTGGTGCAGAACCATCTACAGGTAATGTGGTGACTCTAAACATTTCACCAGCACCTTCTGCATCACTTGCCGTAATGATAGGGGTGTGTAAATACACAAAACCTTTTTCATTAAAAAATTGATGCACTGCAAATGCGAGCGCATGTCTAATTCTAAAAACAGCACTAAACGTGTTGGTTCTAAAACGTAAGTGTGCAATCTCTCTTAAAAACTCGAGGCTATGTTTTTTAGGCTGAAGCGGATATTGCTCCGCGTCACTATCACCTAGTATTTCTACGCTTGTTGCTTTTATTTCTACAGATTGTCCTTTACCCAAAGATTCAATGAGTGTGCCTTCTACTTTTAAAGAAGCACCCGTTGTAATACGCTTTAAAGTAGCGTCATCGAGTAGGCCTAATTCGGCAACCACCTGAATATTATGATGGGTACTACCATCATTTAAAGCAATAAACTGATTGTTACGAAAGCTACGTACCCAACCCATGGCGGTTACGGTTTGTCCGGTAAGGCTACCTGTTAAAAGCGCCTTTATTTTGGTTCTTTTGTTAAACATAATGGCTGCAAAGATAATTTGTTTGTAGAACAAGCACGCAACCTCTCTCTAAGTTTATTATATTAGTAGTACTAAATAAAAGCGCCGTGGAAAGAAAAGATTTTATAGAAAAAGTTGGCATGAGTGGCGCAGCGCTACTCGTAATGGGCTGTTTGGGATCTTGCTCAAAATCTGGCAGCAGTAGCAGCGGAGGAACTACCAATACCAATCCCGTAGATTTTACCATTAATATTACTACGGCCCCTTACAATGTGCTACAAAATGCAGGCGGCTTTTATGTAGATAGTGCTACAAATGTAATAATTGCAAAAACGAGTGCAGGCGCCCTTATTGCCGTAAGTTCCCTATGCACGCATCAGGCCGTAACAATAGAGTTCCAAAATACCAATAACCGGTTTTACTGCTCGGGGCATGGTTCAACATTTAGCACTGCTGGGGCTGTAACCAATGGACCCGCCACAACAGCGCTAAAAGCGTATAAAACGGCCTTATCAGGTTCATTATTAAGGGTTTACGAATAAAATTAACCCCAAAATACACGTCTTTTACACCGATTATTTATTGGTAGTTATAATTTTTGTGCTAATATTGCACCGGAAACAAACCAATGGGAGCCTTCAGTTGTTCTAGTACCGGTTTACTTCTTTCCATATCATTTTAATCACCCTTTCTTTACTTATTCCAAAACTCAATTCTAGAGTATTTCATTTTCAAATTATTTATGTACGACATTCTACAATTAAACGATCTTTTGTTACCAGCGTTACAAGACATCGCACAAGGTTTAAAAATTACAGGTTTTAAAAAATTAGATAAGCAAGCGCTCATCTATAAAATATTAGACAGCCAAGCGGTAAGCGAAGCGTCTGCAAAAGATGATGGCAAAAAAAAGCCACCCGTAAAAGGTCGTAAGCCTGTTACTGTAAAAACAAGTAATGGTACCGAAGAAGCAGAAGTGATGAGTGAAGAAGCGCCAGCGGCGGCAGCACCCATGCAAAAGCCGAGACCTATTAAAAAAGCAAATCCAAGACCTGAGCGTCCAGAAAAAACAGAAGCGCCTGCAGCAGTAGCAGCAGTAAATTCTGAAAATTCCGATGCAGCGCAAGCGCCCGAAAACACAGATGCAGCGCAGGCTCCAGAAAATACAACACCAAGTCAACACCCACCAAGACCACATAAAAAAGAACCGGTATTTAATATCGAGTTTGAAGGAATGATTGAAGGCGAAGGCGTTTTAGAAATGATGCCAGATGGATATGGTTTTTTACGTTCTTCTGATTACAATTATTTATCGTCACCAGATGACGTGTATGTTTCTCCATCACAAATAAAATTATTTGGATTAAAAACAGGAGATACTGTGCAAGGTGCTGTTCGCCCTCCTAAAGAAGGTGAAAAATATTTTGCACTCATTAAAGTTGATTTTATCAATGGTAAAAGACCCGATGAAGTGCGTGACCGTGTACCATTTGATTATTTAACGCCGTTATTTCCCAACGAAAAATTAAACTTGTTTACCTCTCCAACAAATTATAGTACACGTATTATTGACCTCTTTACCCCCATAGGTAAAGGTCAGCGTGGTCTGATTGTGGCGCAACCAAAAGTGGGCAAAACCATGCTTTTAAAAGAAGTGGCAAACGCAATCGCAGCAAACCATCCGGAGGTTTATTTGATGGTGGTTTTAATTGATGAAAGACCAGAGGAAGTGACCGATATGGAGCGTAGCGTAAGAGCAGAAGTGATTGCTT
>JAGWVE010000092.1 GCA_018971025.1 Bacteroidota bacterium
AAAGGCTTTTTTAATTTCGGTGCTGTCTTTCTTTTTGGATGCTGCAAAAATTAAATTTTTATAGTAGCTGGTTGCATTGGGCCAATTGTAAAATGCTTTTTTGCCACAGTAAAAAGCACTGTCAAAATTATTTTTAGCAGCGTAAATAGCGGTTCTTAAAAAATCGTTGTAGTATAAATAAGGGTTTACGTTGTCGCTTTCTTTTAATAGTGCCAATGCTTCATCATATTTTTTATCCCTAATGTAATAGCGTGCTATCATTGCTTTTAAAGGCAGGGTGGAAG
This sequence comes from Bacteroidota bacterium, assembly GCA_018971025.1. Taxonomy (GTDB): domain Bacteria; phylum Bacteroidota; class Bacteroidia; order Chitinophagales; family Chitinophagaceae; genus Sediminibacterium. The sequence continues at coordinate 285 of JAGWVE010000092.1, forward strand.
AAGACATGTCAGGGATGGATGGTAACTTTTCTACGTCTTCGGTTTTCATTACGGGGTCAGCGTTTACTTCGCCCATTACAAATTTTTGAATTTTTAAAGAATCGTACGTTAGCTTGTTTACATATATAGAAGGTATGATGGCAAGCAGCGATATACTAAAAAACAGCCCCATTATAACTTTGTTGCTTTTTGTTATTTGCGTGTAGCTAATAGGAATAAAAAGCAATGCGGCTGCAATGGCTAGGGTAGATTGCATGGCAGTTCGCTCGGCAGGAAAATTAAGTCCAGCGTCTACAGCATAGCAGGTTATGGCCATTAAAAGTATGGTTGCTGGCAAATAAAAACTTTTATTTTCTTTTTGTTTGTACAATCCAAAAACAAAAATGGCTACCAGTATAAATAAGCCTGCAAAGCTAAGTCCACCCAAAATACCTAAGTCGGCAAACATTTCTAAAAAATCGTTATGGGCATGGTAGGGTACAAATAGTTCGGTGGTAAAAAATATCTCGTATGGAATAGACGCTAGTTTCCAGTTGCCATAACCACATCCTATAAGCGGGTGCTTGATAGAATAATCGATGGCATTTTTCCATAAGCGTAAACGGCTATTTTCTTCGCTAGCCACCGTAATGTCTCCAATTCTTTTGCTCACAGTCCCATAACCACCTTGCGCATCCTGCATTTGAACGGCTGTGTCTAAAAATACATTGGCAATAAAATATCCTATGATGATGGGAATAATAAAAAAGGCAATTTGAGTAAGTATTGCTTTTTTGTTTTGCTTGCTTTTAAAGTAAATGGTGGTGGCAATAAAAATGATTGTAATAATCAGTAGTCCTACATAGGTAGATCTTGTATTTAATATTAAAAGGCCTGTTACGCCAATCGTAAGAACAAAAGCAGCTAGTAGTTTGCCTAGTAGTTTATTGTTGATGATGAGCCAAAGTACAAAGGGGAACTTAATAAGCAGGCTTGCTGCCATTACGTTTTTATTGCCGTGGTTGCCTCTTAATGCTAAAATGTTTTCATCGAGGCTCATGGTAGTGAGGTTGCTCGAAAATGTTTTTAATAAAATAAGTGAGTCATATAAAAGTATGCAGGCTGTAATAACTGCAATACTTGTAAGCAGTGCATGTAAGCTTTGCTTATAAAATAAAATAGATAAATTAATGAATACTAAATACGTGGTTATGAGCCTTGCACCTGTAACAAGTGTTTCGGTGGGGTTAATGGCATAAAAATAGGAGAGTGCGGCCCAGGCTACCAGAAAACTAAAAACCAGTGTAAACTTGTATTTGAATATGCCATTAATTGCGGATTCATAATAACCACGGTGCGCGAATATAAATAAGATGCCTAGGGTATCAATAACACTTGTATAAAGCCATTGTGGCCCCATAACATCGGCGGCATCTAAATCTGGAATAAAATGTACGAGTAAATATAGCCCTGCAAAAATGGTGGGCATGATGGGCGTTTGTACTTTGGTATTCATATGTACAAATATCTATATAAAATTGTTAGTTTATTAATCCGTTTCAACAAATGTAAACATCCATTTTACAGGGTTTTGCCATTCATTTTTAGTGGAAGCCACTGGCGCTTTTATAAGCACGGTGTTCCAACCTTTGTGTACCTTAATTTTTGTTGGGGTCCGGTATTCGTAACCTTCATCGATTAAAGGAATTTCTGAATTCCCTTTTTGACCACCTCTTACCCAAACCGGTGGATCAATTTTAGCGCCATTAACCCATACGCTGCTCCCTTTGTTATCCCAGGCGCCTACAGGTGGTGAATCGGTAGCTGGTGACCTGGAAATATTGTTAAACCCAATCCAGTAATTTTTTACGGTATCGGTATTACTCCAAAATTTTCGAGTGGCATACCATGTTGTACTATCCAAAGGGTTTTGGAGATGCGACTTTACCATGGGATGCCAAAAATGTTTGAGCCAAATTGTGCCACCCTTTAAGGTTATTGTATTTTGAAGTTTTGATGTGTCTAAAAAGCTGGCTGTTTCGGGCGCAAATACAGTGCTTGTGATTCCATTATTTTTAAACGGACCCATCATTTGCCATTCTATATTACTATGCGCCACATAAGGGAAAGGCAAGTTTTTAAAATAACTTTTTTTGTGCGACATCAATTTATTTTCAAATAAAACAAGGCTTGCAGGGTTGATATTGTTGCCGCCTTGCCAGCATCTTTCTGCAAAACTGAGCATGATTGGGTACACAGCATTCATGCGAATCATGTCCTCTTCATTGGCTACACGTCTGTCCGGCCACAAACAAAGCGTGGCGCCAATTTTATTATCAGATCCATAACTGGTATCGCAAATTTGATGGTTAAAAGTAGATACAACACCATCAAGCGGGTCTAAGTGGTTGAGGTATAAATTTCTAGAATCGATTGCTGGAAAATCTTTTTTAGGTTTAATATTTCCATTCCACATTTGTAAATAAGTGCCCTTGGGTAACTTACCACCCGGATCCCATGCCACTACGGTCTTGCCTCTGCTTTTAATTACAGAAGCCATATCTGTTAAAAAATTGGGGTTGGTTATTTTTACCTCATCTCCACCAATATGAATGATAGGGACATCATATGTGTTGCAAATTTCTTCTAATATATTTTTACAAATAGCGCTCCCTTTTTCTGTTTGCATATTAACACCCATAGCACGTTCAAATGCAGCGCTATGGCCTGGCATATCAATTTCTGGAACGAGCGTAATAAATCTTTCTTTACAATAAGCAATCAGTATTTGCATGTCTGCAACTGAATAATAGTTGCCTGCATTTCGAAGCATATTTTTTGGGTTAGTAAGCTCCGGATATTTTTTACTTTCTAAGCGCCAAGCAATGTCTTCTGTAATATGAAAATGAAAAATATTGAGTTTATAAGCAGCCATGATATCTATTTGCTGCTTTAATAAATTAAGCGACATGAAGTTTCGGGCTGCGTCTACCATATAACCGCGCCATTTAAATGCGGGCCAATCGGTAATTTGTACCTGTGTTACTAATGGCTTTTGTACTAATAATTGTTGTAAAGTTTGAATG